>JAJZPX010000185.1 GCA_021811025.1 Actinomycetes bacterium | reverse complement strand
GGTGCTCGAAGACTACAACGACAAGCTGGACGAGGACGGACGGCGGGATCTCGAGCGGATACGGGCCGCGGCCGGCAAGATGGGCGAGCTGATCGACGGCCTGCTCGGGCTGTCGCGGCTGTCCCGCGCGGAGCTGCGCGTCGCGGACGTCGATCTGTCCGCCCTCGCCGGAGAGCTCGCCGACGAGCTGCGCCGCGCCGACCCGGGGAGGCAGGTGGAGGTCGTCATCGAGCCGGGAGCGCACGCGGTCGCCGACCGGGCGCTCGTGCGCTCGCTGCTCGAGAACCTGCTCGCCAACGCTTGGAAGTACACGTCGCACCACGACCGGGCGCGCGTCGAGTTCGGGACGGAGGAGGAGGCGGACGGCGAGCGCGGCTTCTTCGTGCGGGACGACGGGGCCGGGTTCGACATGGCGTACGCCGACAAGCTGTTCGTGGCGTTCCAGCGCCTGCACCCGGAGAGGGAATTCCCAGGCATAGGCATAGGGCTCGTGACGGTCGCGAGGATCGTGCACCGGCACGGAGGGCAGGTGTGGGCGGAGGGTGAGCCGGAGGGCGGCGCGACGTTCCACTTCACGCTCGGATGGAACCAGGAGCGGGCGGATGCTTGAGGCCGGACACATCGCCGTGCTGGTCGTGGAGGACGTCCCCGACGACGCCGAACTTCTGTTCCGCCTGCTGCACCGCGGCGGGTACGACGTCGATTCCGAGGTCGTCTCGACCGCGGACGAGATGCGCGAGGCGCTCGACCGGCGCCGGTGGGACGTGGTCGTGTCGGACTACCAACTGTCGGGATTCGACGGGCTCGACGCGCTGCGGATGGCGAAGCAGCGGGACGAGGACCTGCCGTTCATACTCTACTCGGGCGTGATCGGCGAGGAGGACGCCGTGCGCGCGCTGCACGAAGGAGCGGCGGACTTCGTCAGCAAGCAGCGGATGGCGCGGCTTCTGCCGGCGATCGAGCGCGAGCTCCGCGAGAGCGAGGACCGCCGGCGCAAGCGCGAAGCCGAACGGGCGCTCGAGATCGAGCAGGAGCGGTTCCGGCTGCTCGTCGAGAACGAGGGGGACTTGATCATGCTTCTCGACCCGTCGGGCATGCCCACCTACGTGTCGCCCGCGAGCCGCCGCCTCGGTCGCGATCCCTCCTCCCTTCTCGGCGAAGGCTTCGAGCGTTTCGTTCATCCGGACGACGTCCGCA
Organism: Actinomycetes bacterium; assembly: GCA_021811025.1. Lineage (GTDB taxonomy): Bacteria > Actinomycetota > Coriobacteriia > Anaerosomatales > JAJZPX01 > JAJZPX01. Next base: position 3,682 of record JAJZPX010000185.1, on the reverse strand, counting down.
CGCTTCGGGAGGGGCTCCGATCGCTCGTGGAGCAGGGCTCCGGGACGTCTGCGACCATCCAGGCTCGCGTGCGCCGCGCCGACGGGGAGTGGCGGGTGCTCGAGATGACGCTGACGAACCTGCTCGAAGTGCCGGCGATCGCCGCCGTCCTCGCGATCGCGCCCGACGTGACGCAGCGCGAGCGGGCGGAGGAGGCGCTGCTCCGCAACGCCTTCTACGACACCGGGACGGGGCTGCCGAACCGCGCGTCGTTCCTCCAGCGGGCGTCGGCCGCAGTGGAGCGGCTGAAGGGAAGGTCAGGCTGCGTTCTGCTCGTGCTCGAGTGCGAGCGCATCGGCCTCGTGTCGGAGGTCTACGGCCGGGACGCGGCGAGACAAGTGCTCAACGAGGCGGTCGAAGCGCTGAGGGAGGTCGTGCCGGCGCCGTGCGTCATCGCGCGCGTGGGCGCGAACGAACTCGCCTTCCTGCTCGAGGACGCGGGCGGCGACGAGGAGCTCTCGCGGCGGGTCGAGGGCCTGAGGCGGCGCCTGGACGCCCCGTTCGCCGTCGACGGCGAGACCGTGCACATCACCCCGGCGATCGCCGCGGCGTACGTGGACGAGTCGTCCAAGGTGGAAGGGGCGCTGCGCGACGCGGAGGTGGCGCTGCGCTCGGGCGAGAACGGGCGGACAAGCCTCGAGATCGCGAACCGGAGCATGCGAGGAGAGGCGCTCGAGCGCCTGCGGATGGAGGAGGAGTTGAGGCGCGCGGAAGAGGCGGAGCAGCTCCGGCTTCGCTTCCAGCCCGTGGTGCGCGTCTCCGACGGCTCCCTCGAGTCGGCCGAGGCCCTCGTGCGCTGGTCGCGCGCTCCCGGTTCGCTGCTGCTCCCGGGCGACTTCATCCCGCTGGCCGAGCAGGCCGGGATCATCGGCTCGCTCGGCCGCTGGGTGCTCGCTTCCGCGCTCGAGGCGCGGGCCGGCTGGCAGCGGGACGTGGGCGTGTCGGTGAACCTGTCGACCCAGCAGTTCCGGGATCCCGTGCTGGTGTCGGAGGTGGCGGCCGAGCTGGGGCGCACGGGCGTGGATCCGGGATCGCTGACCCTGGAGCTCACGGAGAGCGCGTTGCTGGACAAGCCGGAGCTGGCGCTCGTCATCATCCGCAACCTCAAGGCGCTCGGCGTCCGAATAGCGCTGGACGACTTCGGCACCGGCTACTCGTCGCTGAGCTACATCAGGCGCTTCCCGTTCGACCTGCTCAAGATCGACCTCTCCTTCACAAGGGACGCAGCGGCGGACCCGGACGCGGCCTCGATCGTGACGCACACGATACTGCTCGCCCATGACCTCGGGATGGAAGTCGTGGCGGAGGGCGTGGAGACCGAGGAGCAGCTGCGGTTCTACCGGCTGCACCGGTGTGACTACGTGCAGGGGTACCTGTTCGGACCGCCGGAGATGAGCGACGCGTTCGTCCGGAGGACGCGCGAGGAGGCGGAGAGGCGGTCCGAGCCGCCTACTCCTCGATCGTGATCGCCTCTGTCGGGCAGATGTCCGCGGCCTCGCGGACGCAGTCCCACTGCGACTCGGGCGGGTCCTCGTCGATGACGTGGCTGTAGCCGTCGCTTCGGATCTCGAACACCTCCGGGCACGTGTCGGCGCACAGCTCGCATCCTATGCAGAGGTTCGCGTCCACACTCGGCTTCATGGCTTGAGTCCTCTCAGTAGCGGAACACGGCTGCCGCCGCCGCCTGCTCCGGCATCAGATCGGACGGGACCTGAAAAACCTCGCCCCTGGCGGCGAGCGCGTAGCTCGCGGCGAGGTCGATCAGGTCCTCGTCCCCTGGGCTGCGCTCGCCGTGCGGCACTGCCTCTCCCGTCGCCGGGTCGAAGCTGCCCCACAGGTGCGCCCCGGCCTTCACGAACAGCGACTCCACGCGTCCGAAGACCGCCGCGGGCACGATCTCCGCCAGCTCTCTCGATGCACGGCCCGTCCCGGCGTACTCGCTCAGCCGCGCGAGCGCGTCCGTCTGCGCCTTCTCGACGACCGGCCTCACGATCTCCCACGCGCGCCGGTGCAGCTCGTCCTCGTTCAGCAGCTGCGGGCCGTTGGCTATGGCCTCGTCCAACAGATAGGGGTAGGTGTTCACGTTCCGGTACTCCGGGACCTCCTCAGCGAGACACGCCAGGACGAGCGGCGCCTTCTCGAGCTTGAGCGCCTCGATGAGCGCCGCGTCGATGGCGCGGAAGAAGCCCTCGGTCTCCTTCTTGATGAAGTCCTTTGTGGCTCCCTGCCCGTAGAAGATCGGCCGCTGCCCGCGCGGACCCGGCTCGTTCCCGGCGTTGCTGTACCACCGCTGCGTGTCGGGGTACTCGTCGTACTTGATGACGTCCTCGATGGTTCGCGGCATGTCGGGGAGGGCGATCTGCGTGATCGAGTGCGGTGTCGCGCGGTACAGGCGCACCACGTGCCGCTGGAGAGCGAGGACGTAGAAGTGCCCCTCGTGGTTGATGACGGGCAGCAGCTGCTCGATGTGAAAGCGGTCGTTGATGATGACGAGGTCCTCGAAGGCGTGCGGGAGCCTGTATCGGCGGGCGCCGTCCTCGGAGAGGAACAGCGCGAGCCCCGACCCGTCCGTCTGCCAGCGCAGCGGTTCGTCGATGAGATCCGCCGCGGGCTTCAGGATCGACTGCGCCTCAGGTCTCCGAAGGCCGCGTCCCGCCAGCCCGTCCTCGGCCTCGCGGACCAGGTTCTTGAGCCGGATGCCGTCGGCGGGGGTCTCCTGGCCTATCTGGGAGAGCTTCAGGTAGAGGGAGACGCAGTGGGCGTGACGCTCCGCGAGGAGCGCGCGGAGATCGTCACGGGAGAGGCGGTCGGAGTCGAGGACAGCCACGCGGGTCACCTGCCTTCTCGAAACGGCGCGGCCGACCGGCCGTCGCGGACGTTCTTTGCTTCATTTCTTCCCCCCAAGAGTTCGCGCAAGCGACGCGCGTTGCCGAGCGCGTATCCGTGCGCGTCGTTGTTGAAGAAGGCGTAGACGTCCGTGCCTCCGCCGAGCCAGCGCCGCGCCTTGCGCGCCCACTGCCGCAACTCGGCCTCGGAGTAGTCCGAGCCGTACAGCACGCGCCCGCCGTGGAAGCGCAGGTAGGTGAAGGGCGCCGTGATCTCCTCGGCCGTCTCCCAGCCGGGGGAGTTCGCGATGCACAGCGCGTACCCGTGACGCCGCAGCACCTCGTACGTCTCCTCGGCGAACCAGCTCTCCTGCCTGAACTCGAACGCCTGGCGCGCCTTCGAGTAGCGGCGCAGCAGCGAGCAGAAGGCGTTCAGCCGGGCCGCGTCGGCGCGCATCTTCGGCGGCAGCTGCCACAGCACGACCTCGAGCTTGTTGCCGAGGCCGGACGCCGCGCGGAAGAACGTGTGCACCGCCTCGCGAACGTCGTGCAGGCGGTGGTAGTGCGTGATGAGCCGGCTGCCCTTCACGGCGAAGCGGAACCCGTCGGGCGTGCGCCTCCGCCAGTCCTCGAAGACCTCGTGATCCGGCAGGCGGTAGAAGGTGACGTTCAGCTCGACCGCTTCGAAGCGCTCCGCGTAGTAGTAGAGCCACGCCGCCTGCTTCAGGCCCTGCGGGTAGAACACGCCCTTCCAGTGCTGGTAGCTGTACCCGCTCGTGCCGACGAGGAGGCGGGACATCAGCGAGAGTAGAGGCCGG
>JAJZPX010000184.1 GCA_021811025.1 Actinomycetes bacterium | reverse complement strand
TCTATAGGCTGCTCAGCGAGGCGGGGGCTCCGCATATCCGCGAGCGCGAGAGCGTCCTCGACCAGCTCAAGAAGCGGCTGCACATGCGGCTCATCGAGGAGCTGGGCCCGGAGCTCCGCGGGGCGGACGGCGAGCGGCAGATGCGCGGACGGCTGGAGGTCGCGCTCGGGAGGATGGTCGACGAGGAATCGGTTCCGCTGTCGGCGTCCGACCGGGTGCAGGTGATCGCCGACGTTATCGACAACACGCTCGGCTACGGTCCGATCGAGGTCTTCCTCGAGGACCCCGAGGTCACCGAAGTGATGGTGAACAACCCGGACACGATCTACATCGAGAAGAGGGGGAAGATCGAGACCACCGACCGGCGGTTCATGGACGAGGCGCACCTGCTCCAGGTGATCGACAAGATCGTCAGCCAGGTCGGCAGGCGAGTGGACGAAACGGTGCCGATGGTCGACGCCCGGCTGCCGGACGGCTCGCGCGTGAACGCGATCATCCATCCGCTCGCGATCAACGGCCCGATGCTGACGATCCGCAAGTTCTCGGCGACTCCGTTCACGCCGGCGGACCTGGTCGGATTCGGGACGCTCACCGAGCAGCTGGTCGCGTTCGTCCACGCCGCCGTCCTCGGCCGGCTGAACATCCTCGTCTCCGGGGGCACCGGGTCCGGTAAGACGACGCTGCTCAACGTGCTGTCGACGTTCATCCCGCACGACGAGCGCATCATCACGATCGAGGACGCGGCCGAGCTGCGCCTGGGGCAGCAGCACGTGCTGCGCCTGGAGGCGCGGCCTCCCAACATCGAGGGCAAGGGCGCGATCACGATCCGGGACCTCGTCCGGAACTCGCTGCGCATGCGCCCCGACCGCATCATCGTCGGCGAGGTGCGCGGGCCCGAGGCGCTCGACATGCTGCAGGCGATGAACACGGGACACGACGGGTCGCTGTGCACGATCCACGCGAACTCGCCGCGCGACGCGCTCTCGAGGCTCGAGACCATGGTGCTCATGGCCGGCTTCGAGCTTCCGATCAAGGCGATCCGCGATCAGATCGCGTCGTCGCTGGACCTGCTCGTCCACATCGCGCGCCTGAACGACGGGACACGCCGGGTCACCGGGGTCTCGGAGGTTCAGGGCATGGAGGGCGACGTCGTGACGCTGCAGGACATCTACGCGTTCGACTACTCGGCCGGCATCGACTCGGAGGGGCGCTACCTCGGGAGGCTGCAGGCCACCGGATTGCGGCCGAAGTTCTGCGACAGGCTCGAGAACCGCGGCATCCCGCTCCCGGCCGACCTCTTCCAGCCGAAGCGGCGGGGAGGTGACTGAGGTGCGGAGGCCGGCAGCGCTCGCCGCCGCGATCCTGCTCGCGGCGACCATCGCGCCGCGATCGGCGTTCGGGGGGCCCGCGATCTCGGTGGGCAGCGTCGACACCTCCGCGTACCCTCGGGTGACGCTGCACGTCAAGCTGGCGCCCTCGTTCGCGGCCACCGCCACCGCGCCGTCGTTTTCCGTCGTCGAGAACGGCCGAACGGCCCGAAAGGTCTCGTCGCGCCCGGCGTCGCAGGCGCCACTCGCGGCCGTTCTGGTGGTCGACACGAGCGGAAGCATGAGCGGGCCGCGGCTGGCGGAGGCGAAGGCGGCTGCGTCCGCGCTCGTCTCACGGCTGGGACCGGCCGACAAGGTGGCGGTCGTCGCGGTCGGCTCCCGGCCGACGGTCGTCAGCGGCTTCGACGCCGACCGGCGCTCGACTCTCGCTGCCATCGCGGCCCTTCGGGCCTCGGGCGACACGGCGCTCCGCGATGGGCTTGCGGTCGCCGCGGGCCTCGTCGCGCGGTCCGGGTTGCCTCAGCGCGCGGTGGTGCTCCTCTCGGACGGCACGGACACCGCGAGCAGCTCATCGCTGATGTCGGCGATCTCGTCGCTGAAGGCCGCATCGGCTCCCGTTTTCGTGCTCACGCCGCCGTCCGCGGCGTCCGCGCCGGCGGCGCTGACCGCTCTCGTCTCGTCGACCGGAGGCCGGGCGCTGCCCGCGGGCGGGAAGTCGGAGATCGCGGCGGCGCACGCCGAGATGGCAGGGCGCACGCGGGATCGCTACGACGTAACCTACACGAGCAGGCGCACGACGTCGAAGGACCTCCTGATCGACGTTCGCGTCTCCGTCGGCACCGCGTCGGCCGGCCGCCGCGTGAGCGTCGCGAACCCCGGATACCGTCCGCCTCCCGCCACCGGGGTGCTCACCGGGATCCTGACGCAGAACGCCGTGATCGCCGTCGCGTTCGTCGTATGCGTGTTCGCATCCGTATCGCTGCTCGGCTACCTGCTGTTCGCGGCGATCGCACGGTCCTCGCGTCCGATCAAGCAGCTCCGGTACTACGACCAGTCCCCGGAGGCGGCCGCGCGGCTGCGGGCGCAGACCACCCGCGGGCGAATCATGGAGTCGATGCGGCGGTTCGCCGAGAAGCGCGGCTTCGCGGCGGAGCTCCAACGGCGGCTCGAGCGGGCGGGTCTTCCTCTGCGTCCGGTCGAGTACATCTCGCTGCACGTCGCGCTCGTGACGGGGGCGGGCCTGCTCGCGCTCGTGCTGACCCGTTCGTTCTTGGTGGCCGCGCTCGTGGTCGTGCTCGCGGTTGTGGCGCCGCCTGCCCTCCTCACCGTGCTGGCGAAACGCCGGCGGAAGCAGTTCGAGTCGCAGCTGCCCGACGTGTTCAGCCTGATCGCCGGCTCCTTGCGCGCCGGGTTCGGCATCATGCAGGCGGTCGACCACATCGCCAGCGAGATGCCGCCGCCCGTCTCCGCGGAGTTCGCGCGGGTGGAATCCGAGGCGCGGCTCGGCGGCCCCGTCGAGCAGGCGCTCGGGAAGGTGGCGGACCGGATGGACAGCGAGGACTTCCGGTGGGCGGTCGCCGCGATCGGCATCCAGCGCGAGGTGGGCGGCAATCTGGCCGAGGTGCTCGACATCGTGGCGAACACCATTCGCGACCGCGACTCGCTGCGCCGCGAGATCGACGGCCTGACCGCGGAGAGCAGGCTGTCCGCCCGCATCCTGACGGCGATGCCGTTCGTCGTAGTCGTCGCTCTGCTGATCATGTCGCCCGCGTATGTCGTGCCGATGCTCACGACCCCGCTCGGGTGGGGGATGCTCGCGCTCGCGGGCGTGCTGCTCGCCTTCGGGTACTGGTGGCTGAAGCGCGTGTCGAGGATCGAGGTGTGAGATGGTTTCCACCGTGGCGATCATGCTGCTGACGTTCGCGTGCGTGGCCCTGCTCGCGTTCCTCGTCATCGACGCGATGGTCTCGCCCGAGCGGGCGGTGAGGCAGGCTCTGCGCAAGCTGTCCGAGTACGAGGCGCACGAGGTGTCCGTGGCCGACCCGCTCCTCCGGCCGTTCCGCCAGCGCATGCTCCTCCCGCTGCGGCTGCGCCTCCAGCGGATCGGGCACGCGCTCACGCCCAAGGCGTACGCCGAGAGCCTTCACCTGCAGCTGCTGCGCGCCGGCGTGCCGCTCGGCCTCAAGCCGGACTCCATCCTTGCGCTCAAGATCGTGCTGGCGTTCGCCGGGCTCGCGGTGTTCGGGCCGTTCGCGGTGTTCCTGCTCGTCGTGGGAGCGAAGTTCCTGGGGCTGGTTTGCGCGCTGCTCGTCCCGGCGTCGTTCTTCATGCCCGACCTGTGGCTCGCGCACCTGGCCTCGAACCGGCTTCGCGCGATCAGGCTCGCGCTGCCGGACATGCTCGACATGCTGACGATCAGCGTCGAGGCGGGTTTGGGGCTGGACGGGGCGATCGACAAGCTCGTCCAGAACAGCACGGGGCCGCTGCGCGACGAGTTCGGGGAGGTGCTGCACGAGATCCGGGCGGGCGTGGCGAGGCAGGAGGCGTTCCGCGGCCTGTCGACACGCGCGCCGGTCCCCGAGGTCGTGTCGTTCGTGTCGGCCATAGTTCAGGCCGACGTCTTCGGGATCAGCGTGAGCCAGGTCCTTCGCACGCAGGCGAAGGAGATGCGGGCGCGCCGACGCCAGCACGCGGAGGAGCTCGCGCAGAAGGCCCCTGTGAAGATGGCGTTCCCGCTGATGGTGTGCATGCTGCCGGCGACGATGATCGTCGTGGCGGGGCCGGCGATCGTCGCGATCGCCAAGGCGTTCGGGATCGCGTGACCCGCACACCTCGGCGAGCGATGCGCGATACTGGACGCATTGCGAGCGGTGCCGCCGGAACGGTGGGAGCATTCATGGAGCGCGAGAAGATCATCGACGGCGTGCGGCTGATCCTCGAAGGGATCGGCGAGGACCCGTCGCGCGAGGGGCTGGCGCGCACGCCCGAGCGCGTGGCCGACATGTACGAGGAGATATTCGCCGGCATCGGCGAGGATCCCGCTCAGCACTTCTGCGTCACGTTCAACGAGGCGCACCAGGAGATGGTGCTCGTGCGCGACATCCCGCTGTACTCGGTGTGCGAGCACCACCTCGTGCCGTTCATGGGCCGCGCGCACGTGGCCTACATCCCCGGCAAGGAGGGGCGCATCTGCGGCCTGTCGAAGCTCGCGCGCGTCGTCGACGTCTTCGCGAAGCGGCCGCAGGTGCAGGAGCGGATGACGGGGCAGATCGCGGACACCATCGTCGAGAACCTGCAGCCGCAGGGAGTGATGGTGGTGATCGAGGCCGAGCACCTGTGCATGTCGATGCGCGGTGTGAGGAAGCCGGGTGCGATCACGGTCACCTCGGCCGTCCGCGGCATCTTCGAGCGGTCGTTCAAGACGCGCTCCGAGGCGATGGCGCTCATCAAGGGCTGACGCCGACCCTGCGGGCGGCGTCAGCCGCGCGGGATCGAGCAGGCTCGCTCCGCTCGCAGCTCATCCCGCGTACGCCGACCCCGCAGGCGGCGTCAGCCGCGCGCGGGGCGTCATCGTTCCCGCGTGAC
>JAJZPX010000183.1 GCA_021811025.1 Actinomycetes bacterium | reverse complement strand
CGTCCCACTGGGACGCGTGGTCAAGACACACGGGCTCAAAGGGGAGGTCGCGGTCGATCCGGCCACGGACCTTCCCTTTCTCCTTCCTGAGGGGCTCAAGGTATGGTTCGTGCCGCCCAGGGACGGAGCCGGCCCGACGACGGTAGAGTCCGTCCGAACCGGCTCGAAAGGGCCGCTGGTGAGGCTCGCGGGAATCCACGACATCTCCACAGCCGAGCGTCTCGTAGGCACTACCATGGTGTGCGGCGCCAAGGATGATCCGTTCGTGCGGGAGGAGGAGCCCCCGGACCCCGTCGGGCTTGCCGTCGCCGACGAGGAGCGAGGCGACCTCGGCCGGGTGGAAGACGTGATCGTGACCGGAGCGAACGACGTATGGGTCGTGCGGGGCCGCCGCTTCGGCGAGGTGCTCGTGCCGGTGATCCCCGACGTCGTGCTCGAAGTGGACGAGGACTCGCGGACGGCGCGCGTGAGGCTGCTGCCGGGGCTCGTGGAAGGCTAGCGGATGAGGATCGACGTCGTCAGCATATTCCCGGAGGTGTTCCGGCCGGTGCTCGCGAGCTCGATGCTCGGGATCGCACAGGAGCGCGGCCTGTTGGACGTGCGCCTGCACGACCTGCGCGACTGGGCCGAGGGCGTGCATCGCCAGACCGACGACTACGCGTACGGCGGAGGCCCGGGCATGGTCATGAAGCCGGAGCCCTTCTTTCGAGCGTTGCGCGACCTCAAGGCCGACGCCCCCGGTGAGTGCACGGTGGTGCTGATGACGCCGCAAGGGCGGCGCTTCGACCAGCGAGCGGCCGAGGATCTCGCGTCACGCGAGCACCTCGTCATCCTCTGCGGCCGCTACGAGGGCTTCGACGAGCGAATCCGCTCGCTGGCGGACCTCCAGCTGTCCATCGGGGACTACGTGCTGACCGGCGGCGAGCTGCCTGCGATGGTGGTAATCGACGCCGTCGGCCGCCTCATCCCCGGCGTGCTCGGCCATGAGGGATCGGCGGCCGAGGAGTCGTTCAGCTGGGGACTTCTAGAGTATCCCCAGTACACCCGCCCGGCCGTGTGGGAGGGCATGTCGGTACCGGATGTGCTATTGAGCGGTGACCATGCACGCATCGCGGCATGGCGGCGCAGGGAGGCGTTGGCCCGCACGGCGGCGCTGCGCCCCGACCTGCTCGACGATGCGGACCTCACGCCCGAGGAGCGCGAGTTCGCGTCGGGGACAGCCCAGGAGAAGGAAGCCGGCAGGCTTGACGAAGGAGAGAGCTAGATGACCGACGAGGTCGCACAGAACGAGGTAGGTCTCGGACGCTGGCTGCTCGAGCTGGTCGCCATGGTCGGCACGGCGTTCGTGCTCGCGCTCGCCATCAAGACCTGGGTCGTCCAGCCGTTCATCATCCCGTCCGGCTCGATGATCCCCACGCTCGAGATCAACGACCGCGTCCTCGTGAACAAGTTCATCTACCACTTCCGCCAGCCCGAGCGCGGCGACATCGTCGTGTTCTCCAACCCCCAGTACGATCCGGTAGTCAAGACGCTGATCAAGCGGGTGGTGGCGGTCGGCGGCGACACCGTGGACATCAAGGACGGCAAGCTGTGGGTGAACGGCAAGCCGGTGAACGAGCCGTACGTGCACGGACTGCCGACCAACCCCACCGTCGTCAAGATGCCCGTCAAGATCCCGGCGGGCAACGTCTTCCTCATGGGCGACAACCGCACGAACAGCCAGGACGCGCGGTGGTTCGGCCCGCAGCCGGTCACGCGCATCGAGGGCGAGGCGTTCTGCATCTACTGGCCCCTCTCGGGTATCAAGGCACTCTAGCCGGCTCTGGCGGGCTCGTCGGCGCACGCGTTGCCATCCCCGGAACCGTGCCGCTATACTGTCCATTCGTGTCCGCAAGCGTCCGTGAACCTTACCGAGGGATAAGTGCCATGAACAGGATCCGTTCGATCGAGGCCCAGCAGCTCCGTGACGACCTGCCGGCATTCGACGTGGGCGATACCGTCAAGGTGAGCTACAAGGTCGTCGAGGGCAATCGCGAGCGGGTCCAGGTGTTCCAGGGCATCGTCATCCGCCGACACGGAGCAGGGAACCGCGAGACCTTCACCGTCCGCAAGATCAGCTTCGCCGTCGGGGTCGAGAGGACGTTCCCCGTGAACTCGCCCAAGATAGTCGGGATCGAGGTCGCCGCCCGCGGCAAGGTGCGGCGCGGCAAGCTGTACTACCTGCGCGGGAAGGTCGGCAAGGCCGCGCGAATCGAGGAGCGCCGCTAGGCGGTCACCGACGACCCCCGCCGTGACCACCTAGCGATGGGCGAGACGAACGACATCAGGCAGGCGCTCGCGAACGCGTCGATGTCGTACCTGCCGCGGCTCATCGCCAAGCACAAGGACGACGAGCGCAAGGGCGTCGCCGACGCGGTCGAGACAGCGCGACGCAGGCTCAGACGGTTCCGCGCCGAGAACCGGCGCCTGCTCGCGCTGTACGAGACGCAGGCCCGGCTGCACGAGCAGGGGCTTGCGGTCGTTGCGGGCGTAGACGAGGTCGGCCGAGGATCGCTCGCCGGCCCCCTAACCGCGGCTGCGGTGATCCTGCCGATCGATGCCATCGTCCCGGGGCTCAACGACAGCAAGCTGCTCGCTCCCGAGAAGCGCGAGGAGGTCGCCGCGCTCGTCCGCGAAGCCGCCGAGGCGTGGGCGGTCGCGCACGTCGAGGCCGCGGAGATCGACCGCTTCGGCATGACCCGGGCTAACCGGCTCGCGATGCGCCGCGCGCTCGACGCGCTTTGCCGCGACCTCGATCACGTCCTCGTCGACGGCATCGACGGCGCGCTCGGCCTGCCGTGCACGACCGTCGTCGACGGCGACGCGAAGGTCGCGTGCATCGCCGCCGCCTCCGTGCTCGCGAAGGTCACCCGCGACGCGCTCATGCTCGACCTCGACGCCCTTCATCCCGGCTACGGGTTCGCGCAGAACAAGGGCTACTCGACGCGCGAGCACTTCGCTGCGCTGCGCGAGCTCGGCCCCTCCGCCGTCCACCGCCGCTCGTTCACGCCGTGCAACGACGACCCCACGCTCTTCTGAGGAAGGCCCCGGCAAGGAACCGGTAAGCGTCACCCCTCATCCTCGAGACGTGAGGGGGGATGCTCCATGGACCGCAGGGAGCTGGGACGCAGGGGAGAGGCGGCCGCTGCCGCCTATCTCGGACGCGCGGGGATGACCGTCGCGGCGACGAATTGGCGCACGGCGTCGGGCGAAGTCGACATAGTGGCCTGGGATGGACCCGACCTGGTGATGGTCGAGGTGAAGACGCGGCGCAGCACGAGGATGGGATCGCCGGAGGAAGCCGTCTCGCCAGCCAAGCAGAGGCGACTCGTGAGGCTCGCGCGGGCGTACCTCGCCGAGACCGCGTCCCGGCCGAGGCTGATCCGATTCGACGTGGTCTCGCTGCGCGTGCTCGGGCCTGACCGGGCGCTGCTCCGACACCACCGCAACGCCTTCGCCGTCTCCGGAGAGTGACGGTGCAGGCGGTGGTGGAGACGGCGACCCTTGTTGGGGTCGAAGCCGTGCCCGTCGAGGTGCAGGCGGACGTGGGATCGGGGCTGCCGTCATTCTCGATAGTCGGCCTCGGCGACGCCGCCGTCCTCGAGGCGCGGGAGCGCGTGCGCTCGGCGATTCGCGCGTCGGGCCTCGAGTTCCCCGGCGGGCGCGTCACCGTGAACCTTGCTCCTGCGCCCCTGCGCAAGCACGGCACCGGGTTCGACCTCCCGATCGCGGTGGCGCTCCTCATCGCCACCCGGCAGATACCGCCCGGCGTCGCCGGCGGGCACGCCGTGGTCGGGGAGCTCGCGCTCGACGGCTCCGTGCGTCCGGTCGACGGCCTCCTCGCCCACGCCCTCGCGGCGTCCCGCCGCGGCCTCGGCCTCCTCGGCCCTGCTCGAGGCGGAACGGAAGCAGCGAGCGTCTCGGGCGTTCGATACAGGGCGGTCGACCGGCTTCGCGCCCTCACGCTCGGGGAGTTCGCGCCGCTGAAGGAGCGCAATGGCTCCCGCCACACCCCGCCGTTCCCCGACATGTCCGAGGTCGTCGGGCACCGGCAGGCGAAGCGCGCCCTCGAGATCGCCGCGGCAGGAGGCCACAACGTCCTCATGGTAGGGCCACCGGGGAGCGGTAAGACGATGCTCGCGCGGAGGCTCCCCGGCATCCTACCGCCACTCGAGCGGCGTGAGCGTGTGGAGACGGCACTCGTGCACTCTGTGGCAGGGCTCGACACTCGGCCGTCGCTGGCGGGCGTCCGTCCCTTTCGCGCCCCGCACCACACGTGCTCGGTCGCCGGACTCGTCGGCGGAGGCACGCCGCCGAGAGCCGGAGAGGTCAGCCTCGCCCACAACGGAGTCCTGTTCCTCGACGAGTTCGCGGAATTCGCACCCGCAGCCCTGCAGTCCTTGCGCCAGCCGATGGAGGACGGGTGCCTGACGCTCGTGCGCGCCGAGGCCCGCGTCCAGTACCCGGCGCGCTTCGTTCTCGTCGCGGCGATGAACCCGTGCCCGTGCGGCTTCGCGGGCGACTCGAAGCGCACGTGCAAGTGCACCGAGGCGATGATCGGCAAGTATCAGGCGCGGATCGGCGGCCCTCTCATGGACCGGCTCGATCTCATGATCCACGTGAACCGCGTAGATCCCGAGCGCCTGATCGACCACGAGCCCGTGGCGGAGAGCTCGGGCGTGATCCGCGCACGCGTGGTCGCCGCGCGCGAACGCGCGCGAACGCGGCCGTGCGCGCCCAACGCCCGCCTGGCGGGCGCGGACCTTCTCGCCGCATGCGCGCTCGACTTGAGGGCACGCGAGTCCCTCACGACGACCGCGCGCGCGATTCACCTCTCCGGGCGAGCCATCACCCGTGTGCTCAGAGTGGCGCGCACGATCGCCGATCTGGAGGGATCCGAACGCGTGACGGCGG
>JAJZPX010000182.1 GCA_021811025.1 Actinomycetes bacterium | reverse complement strand
GCGCGCGTCGTCGGCCTTCAGCAGCCCGGAGACGCGCAGGGCGACGCCCACGGCGACCAGCGCCAGCAGCCTGCCGATCACGACGGCCAGCGCGGCGACGGACAACCCGTCCTCCCCTCCGAGCAACCCCTACAGCTCGTGGATCGCCCCGGAACCCTCGCACATCTCCGCGAGCGAGGCGGAGTAGTCGGGCCGGGCGACCCCGCGTTCGGTGATGATGGCGGTGACGTAGCGCGCGGGCGTCACGTCGAAGGCCGGGTTGTAGACGGGAACGTTGGGAGGAGCTGTCCCGAACCAGCCGTCAAACCCGTAGCCCGCGCCCTTGCGCACGATCTCCAGGCGATGCCCGCGCTGGACTCCCACGCTGTACGGCCCGTTCTCGGTGAGCGTGTCGAGCGCCTTGGCCTCGTCCGGCGTCTGCGCCTCGATCATTCCGGAGACGGCGACCCCGCTCACCTCGTGCGGATCGCGCTGCTCGATCACCACGCCCTTGCCGTCGGGCAGCGTGAGGTCCACGCTCGAGGTCGGGGCGGCCACGTAGAACGGGATCCCGTGCTCGTGCGCGAGGATGGCGAGACCGTACGTGCCGATCTTGTTCGCGACGTCGCCGTTCGCCGCGATCCGGTCGGCGCCGACGATCACGGCGTCCACCAGGCCGGCGCCCATGACGGACGCCGCCATGTTGTCGCTGATGAGCGCGCAGGGCACGCCGGCGAGGATGAGCTCCCATGCGGTCAGGCGCGCGCCTTGCAGCACCGGCCGCGTCTCGTCGACCCACACGTTCGCGATCTTGCCCTGCTCGAACGCGGTGAAGATGACGCCGAGCGCCGTGCCGAAGTACGCGGTGGCCAGCGACCCGGCGTTGCAGTGCGTCAGCACCGCGGACTCCTCCGCCAGCAGCTCCGCGCCGAGCCGGCCGATCTCGCGGTTGCGCGCCTCGTCCTCCTCGAGGATGTTGAGCGCCTCCTGCACGAGCAGTTCCTTCAGCTCCGCGAGCTGCATGTCGGCGTTCGCGTGCGCGATCGTCTTCATCCGCTCGGCTCCCCACAGCAGGTTCACGGCGGTGGGGCGCGTCGCGGCAATCTCGTCGGCCACGTCGTCGAGGCCGGCGAGGAACGTCGTCATGTCCCCGTAGTCCTCCGACTGGTTGCGCACCCAAAGCGCGACGCCGAGAGCCGCCGCCACCCCCAGCGCCGGGGCGCCGCGGACGGCCATCGACGATATCGCGGTGCAGACGCCCTGGTAGAGGTTGCAGACGAGGATGTCGCCGACGAGGGGCGGAGGTCTCTGGTCCACCATGCGGACCGAGTCGTCCTCCCACCAGATCGTGCGAGGAAGGTTCTCGAGAGACACTCGCGCTCCTTTGTGACATCTCCAGCGAAGTGAGCTTCGTCAACCAGCAGCCAAGTATGCGCGGACCGGCAGGATCCAATCAAGCGTTCCCACATCACTCGCAATCCTGCTGGCGTGGCCGCAAGAATCTGCTATCCTGAATCGTGCGCTCGCTTGTCTCGCGACTCGTAGCATTTCGGAGTGTGGCGGGCTTGCTAGGATAAGCGAAAGCGTAAGGCAAAGCCCCGGCGGCTCAGGTCGCCGGGGCGTCCTTTTTCCCGCACGCCCGTTCGCCATTTGTGAATGTCAGACCCTTGGTTCAACCTTGTGTTCATCACGGATTGCCGTTGCAGAGGGAGGCCGGCATGGGTCTGCACGTAGGCTTGGACATTGGGATCGCATCGGTAGGATGGTGCGTCATCGACCCGGAGGTCGAGCGGATCGTAGCTGCAGGCGTCCGGGTGTTCGAGGAGGCCGAGAACCGGAAGAACGGCGCATCTCTCGCGTTGCCGCGCCGTCTCGCCCGCTCGGCCAGGCGCAGACTGCGCAGGCGGCGTTTGCGCATGCAGCGTCTTCGCCAGCTGATTGTCGAACATGGCGTGGTGAGCGCGGCCGAGCTTCAAGCGGTGTTTGTGCCGCAGAACGGCTCCAAGAACCCCTACGAGCTACGGGTCGACGGACTCGATCGTCGGTTGACGGCGGAGGAATGGGCGCGGGTCCTCAGTCAGCTCTGCAAGCGCCGCGGCTACAGCTCGATGAGGCTGTCCGAGAATGAAGAGGGCGAGGACGGCGCCGTCAAGGCAGCGATCGCCGAGAACAACGCCATCATGACCGAGAAAGGCTACCGCACGGCCGGCGAAATGCTCTGGTGTGACGAGCGCTTCGGTGAGTCGAAGCGCAACAAGGGTGACTACAAGTCCGTCTTGTCGCGTGGCCTTCTGCTCGACGAGATACGGATCCTGTTCGAAGCTCAGCGCACCAGCGGTAATCCTTTCGCCAGCGAGGAACTGGAGCGTGCATACGTCGAGCTGATCAACTGGCAAGCGCCCATCGCCGAGGGCGAAGCCCTGCGCGAGAAAGCCTGGAAGTGCAGCATCGATCGGGTCAATGCCCGCATCCCGGCGGCCTGTCCGACCTTCGAGCGCTTCCGCCTGCTCGACAAGCTGTGCAACGTGAGATACACCCTCGCGGGTGACGGTAGGCGCCACCAGCTGACCCCCGAGCAGCGTCAGGCGATCGCCGAGAAGGCCTTCAGCCAGAAGACCCCGCTGGCTCTCTCGCATGTTCGCAATGAGTGCGGGCTCGCGGACGACGCAAGATTCGTGGGCGTCCGCTACTCGCGAAACGACCCGAATGACGTATCAGCGGAGAAGAAGGAGAAGTTGCCGCATCCGAGGCGATGGCACCAGATGCGGGAGTGCGTTCACAGCGTGTCTCCGGACGCCTGGGCCTCGCTCTCGGCGGATCAAGACCTCGCAGACGCTGTGGCAAGCGTCCTCACGTACTACAAGCACGAGGACAGCGTTCGCCGAGAACTCGCAGCGCTGAGCCTCGGCGATGAGATAGTCAATGCGCTCGGCGGACTTCGCTTCTCCAAGAACGGGCATCTCTCCCGAGAGACGCTCCTCAAGATCCTTCCGCACATGGAAGCCGGTTTGCCGTACGTCGAGGCGTGTGCCGCGGCCGGACTCCACCATTCCGCAAGAGCCGGGGGCGAGCGGCATGACAAGCTGCCTCCGATTCCTCCCGAGGAGGTTCGCAACCCCGTCGTGCTCCGGGCGTTGTCGCAGTCGCGCAAGGTGCTCAACGCCATCATCGACACGTTCGGGCCCATCGAGGAACTCCACGTGGAGCTCGCGCGCGACGTCGCGAAGTCGGCCGACGAGCGCGGCAAGATCGAGAGGACACAGAAGGAGAACAAGTCGAAGAACGACGCGGTCACCAATCAACTGCTCGAGGAGTACGGAATCGCCGGTCCGCGCCCACTCGATTTCGTGAAGTACAAGCTGTGGATGGAGCAGGGCGGGCATTGCCTGTACAGCGGCGAGTACATTGACCCCCAACGCATGCTCTCAGGGGAAGCCGGAGTCGCCGAGGTCGACCACATCCTCCCCCACTCGCGCTCCTTCGACGACGGCTACATGAACAAGGCGCTTGTCACGACTGCCGAGAATCGCAACAAGGGTCGCCGCACGCCTTTCGAGTACTTCGGTGGCGATCTAAGGCGATGGCACGGGTTCGAGGCGCGAGTCCATTCGATGCACCTGCCGCGCGCGAAGCAGGAGCGCCTGCTTCGCCGCGATTTCGACGAACGCGCGTCCGATGAGTTTCGGGAGCGGAATCTCACCGACACGCAGTACATCGCTCGCTACCTGAAGAACTTCGTGGAGCAGAACCTCCGCTTCAGCGGCGACAAGAAGCGACCGGTCCTGACGATCAACGGCAAGGCAACGGCATACCTGCGCACCGGATGGCGTCTGCAGAAGATCCGTGGGGATGGCGATCTGCACCACGCGCTCGACGCCACCGTCATCGCCGCGGCGACGCGCAGCATGGTGCAGAAGGTCAGCGACTTCTACTCTGACAGGCCGACTCGAAGGAGTAACGGGGGAGACTTCTACGACGAGCGCACCGGAGAGGTGATCGAGCCGAAGCAAGTCCCCGAACCGTGGAGCGGCTTTCGGGAGCAGGTCGAGGCGATGATGACTGCGCGCTTCTCCTCTGACCCCTTGGTCGACATGGCTGATCAGTCGATCCAGCCGAAGCCGATCTTGGTCAGCCGGATGCCGAACCGGACCGTGCGAGGCGAGATCCACAAGGAGACCGTCAAGCGGATCGAGGGCGAGTCTGCGACCGGCCACATCATCACAAGCAAGCGGGTGAGGCTGCAAGACCTCACGCTGAAGACGCTCGAGAGGATGGTGGGCCGCGAGCGCGACTCCGAGCTCTACCAGGCGCTACGCCGGCGTCTCGAGGAGTACGGCGACGATGGAGCGAAAGCGTTCGCCGAGCCGTTCCACAAGCCCGCGCGCCCAGGCAGGAGTGCGCCGCTCGTGCGTTCGATCCGCGTGCAGGACGACCCTTCGAGCGGCGGCACGCGTGTGCGTGGCGGGTTCGCGGATAACGGCAAGATGGTCCGGACCGACGTGTTCGAGAAAGACGGCAAGTACTATCTCGTGCCGATCTACCTGAAAGACGTGGCGGCCGGGGAACTGCCGAACCGGGCGATCGTTCATGGCAAGCCTGAACGGGACTGGCGTGTGATGGATGAGACGTATCGCTTCGCGTTCGGCCTCTACATGAACGACGTGGTGCGCCTGACCAAGAAGAAGGGCACCGGCTCGGAGACGCTCTTGGGCTACTTCAAGGGCACCAGCCGGTCGACTGCCTCCATCAAGATCGAAGCTCACGACCGGTCGTGGGTTCGGCAGAGCCTCGGCGTTGCACAAGGAGTGCTCAACTTCGACAAGCTGGTTGTCGATGTATTGGGGCGTTCCGTGCATCCCGTCAGACGGGAGACGCGCCTTGGCTTTCCGGACGGTGGTAATCGCACGCGAAGCTGACCTGCACGTCCAGAACGGACAGCTCTTAGCGATCCAGGATCAGACAGTCTGGATACCGACCGAGGACATCGC
>JAJZPX010000181.1 GCA_021811025.1 Actinomycetes bacterium | reverse complement strand
GTGTGCGCTCTCGTCGACGAGCACCCACTCCGGCTTCCTGCACAGGATCGCGTCGACGTCCATCTCGTCGAACGTCGTGCCGCGGTACTCGAGCTTCCTGCGCGGGACGATCTCGAGCCCCTCGAGCTGCCGCGCCGTCTCCGCCCGGCCGTGCGTCTCGACGAATCCGACGACCAGGTTCTCGCCGCGGCTGTAGCGCCGATGCGCCTCGGCGAGCATCGTGTACGTCTTGCCGACGCCCGGCGCGGCGCCGAGGAAGATCTTCAGCTTCCCGCGACGCTTGGGCACGTGCTCCTCGAGGTTGCAGCGGTCGGGCGTCTCGTACGCGGGCGGCGGGACCGCGGGCGCGCGGTCCTCGTCTTCGAGATAGGGGGCCTGCTCCTCGCCGGGCAGGCCGCTGGGCGGTTCTTCGGGCATCATGCGTACAGCTTAGCGCTTCCCGTCGAGCGCGAGGTTGAGTTCCAGCACGTTGACGCGCGGCTCGCCGAGGAAGCCGAGCTGCCGCGGGGACGTGTGCTGCTCCACGAGACGGCGCACGGCGTCCTCGGCGAGCCTCCGCGCCTTGGCGACGCGCGGGACCTGGAAGAGCGCCGACGCGACCGAGACGTCGGGGTCTAGGCCGCTGCCGGACGAGGTGAGGAGGTCGACAGGCGCCGCACCGCCCGCCGCCTTCGCGCGGGTTGCGACGTCCTCGGCAAGCTTCTTCGACGTCGGGCCGAGGTTACTGCCGCCGCTGCGGGTGCCGTCGTAGTCCGAGGCCGAGGGGCGGCCGTGGAAGTAGCGGTCCGAGGTGAACGACTGCCCGATGAGGTGCGAGCCGATGACCTTGCCGCCGGCGTCCCTCGCGAGGCTGCCGTTGGCGGCGTAGGGGAACGCGACCTGCCCGGCGCCGGTGATGACGAACGGGTAGGCGAGACCGAGCGCGACGATCGTGACGACCGCCATCCGGAACGCTATCGAGAGGTGGCGCAGCATCCGGCAAGCCTCCTACTTCACGACATGCACGAGCACGAGGGCGACGTCGATGAGCTTGAGCCCGACGAACGGGGCGATCACGCCGCCGAGCCCGTACACGAGCAGGTTGCGGCGCAGCAGCGCGGCGGCGCCGACGGGCCGGTACTTCACGCCGCGCAGGGCGAGCGGGATGAGCGCGACGATGATGAGCGCGTTGAAGACGATCGCGGACAGGATCGCGCTCTCGGGCGAGTGCAGGCGCATGACGTTGAGCTGCCCGAGCTCGGGATAGGTGGCGGCGAAGATCGCCGGGATGATCGCGAAGTACTTCGCCACGTCGTTGGAGATCGAGAACGTGGTGAGAGCGCCGCGCGTCATCAGCAGCTGCTTGCCGATCTCGACGATCTCGATGAGCTTGGTGGGGTTGCTGTCGAGGTCGACCATGTTGCCGGCTTCTTTCGCGGCCATCGTGCCGGTGTTCATCGCCACGCCGACGTCCGCCTGAGCGAGCGCCGGCGCGTCGTTCGTGCCGTCGCCTGTCATCGCCACGAGCTTGCCGGCACCCTGCTCGCGCTTGATGAGCTCCATCTTGTTCTCCGGCGTGGCCTCGGCGAGGAAGTCGTCGACGCCCGCCTCCTTCGCGATGGCCGAGGCGGTCAGCGGGTTGTCGCCGGTGATCATGACCGTCCGGATGCCCATCGCGCGCAAGTGATCGAAGCGTTCCTTGATGCCGCCCTTCACCACGTCTTTCAGCTGGATGACCCCGAGGACATCCTTGTCCCTCGCCACCACGAGGGGGGTGCCGCCGGTGGTGGACACCGAGGTGACGACGGAGTCGAGATCCGGCGGGACCTCGCCGCCCTGACTCGTCACCCACTTGATGACGGCGTCGCCCGCCCCCTTGCGGATGCAGCTGCCGTTCCAGTCGATGCCGCTCATCCGCGTGTTCGCCGAGAACGGGACGAACGCCGCCTCCGGGTGGGAGATGTGTCGGTCGCGGAAGCCGAAGTTCTTCGCGAGGATGACGATCGAGCGCCCCTCGGGCGTCTCGTCGGAAAGCGACGCGAGCTGCGCGGCGTCGGCGAGGTCGGTCTCGGTGACGCCCGCCACCGGCAGGAACGCGGACGCCTGGCGGTTGCCGAGCGTGATCGTGCCGGTCTTATCGAGCAGAAGCGTGTTGACGTCGCCGGCCGCCTCCACGGCGCGCCCCGACATCGCGAGTACGTTGTGCCGCACGAGCCGGTCCATCCCGGCGATGCCGATCGACGACAGCAGGCCGCCGATCGTGGTCGGTATGAGGCAGACCAGCAGCGCGATGAGTACCGGGACGGAGACGGCCGTGCCGGAGTAGATCGCGAACGCCTGCAGCGTGACCGTCACGAGCAGGAAGATGATCGTCAGCCCGGCGAGCAGGATGGTGAGCGCGATCTCATTCGGCGTCTTCTGGCGGGACGCTCCCTCGACGAGCGCGATCATCCGGTCGAGGAACGTCTGGCCGGGGTCGGACGTCACGCGGACGATGATCTCGTCGGAGAGCACGCGCGTCCCGCCCGTCACGGCCGAGCGGTCGCCGCCGCTCTCGCGGATGACCGGCGCGGACTCGCCCGTGATGGCGGACTCGTCGACCGAGGCGATGCCCTCGATGACCTCGCCGTCGCCCGGGATGATCTCGCCCGCCGTGACCTTGACGATGTCGCCCTTGCGCAGCTGCGCCGCCGGCACCTGCTTCGTCTGGTCGTTCACGACGAGGTTCGCCACGGTCTCGGTCTTCGTCTTTCGCAGCGTGTCCGCCTGGGCCTTGCCGCGGCCCTCGGCCATCGCTTCCGCGAAGTTGCTGAAGAGCACGGTGAACCACAGGAAGGACCATATCCCGCCGAGGAAGACGAACGAGCCGACCGCGGGGTTGAAGAAGCTTCCGATGAAGTAGAACGTCGAGACGACGGCGCCGACCTCGACGACGAAGATGACGGGATTGCCGACGAGCTCCCGCGGGTCGAGCTTCCGGAAGGACGCGACGACCGCCTGCCGCAGCAGGTCGCGCGAGGCGATGCCCTGCTTGATGCCTCGCGCTTGCTTCGGCCGCTCTGCTTGCCTCTCCGCCACTCGAATCCTCCTCAGAAGAGCCTGCCGGCCTGCATCAGCAGCTGCTCGACGATCGGGCCGAGCGCGTACACGGGGAAGAACGTCAGCGCTCCGACGATCAGGATCACGCCGATGAGCAGGCCGACGAACAGGGCCCCGGTTGTCGGGAAGGTGCCCGCCGAGGGGGGCGTGACCTTCTTCGCCGCCATCGACCCCGCGATCGCCATGACGGGCACGAGGTACAGGAACCGCCCGAGCAGCATCGCGATGCCGCCGGTGAGGTTCGGCAGGGGACTGTCGGCGTTGTAGCCGGCGAACGCGCTGCCGTTGTTGCCGCTCGCCGAGCTGTAGTAGTAGAGGATCTCCGACAGGCCGTGCGGCCCCAGGTTGAGCCTCCCGGCGAGCCCCCAGCTCGTGACCGAGGCGATCGCCGAGAACGCGAGGATGCTGCTCGCCAGCACCAGCACGGCGACCATCGCCATCTTCATCTCGTTGCCCTCGATCTTCTTGCCGAGGTACTCGGGCGTCCGGCCGACCATCAGCCCGGCGATGAAGACGGCGAGCAGCGCGAAGATCAGCATGCCGATCAGGCCCGCGCCCACGCCGCCGAAGATGATCTCGCCGAGCTGTATGTTGAGCATCGCGATGAGCCCGCCCAGCGGCGTGTAGCTGTCGAACGTCGAGTTGACGGCGCCGCAGCTGGCCGCTGTCGTCATCTCGCCGAAGAGCGTCGAGCCGCCGACGCCGAACCGGGCTTCCTTGCCCTCCATGTTGCCGCCCGGGCTGGTCGCGCTCGCCACCTGGTCCGCGCCCGCCCTCGTCAGTATGGGGTTGCCCGCTCGCTCGGACGCGAACATCACGCCGAACCCGGCGAGCAGCAGCAGCAGCATCGCGGTGAAGAGCACCCACCCCTGGCGCTGGTTCTTGGCGTACTTCCCGAAGAGGTACGTGAACGACGCGGGGATCGACAGCACCGCGAGCATCTCGATGAGGTTCGTGAGCGGCGTGGGGTTCTCGAACGGATGAGCGGAGTTCGCGTTGAAGAAGCCGCCGCCGTTCACGCCCAGCATCTTGATCGCTTCCTGCGACGCGACCGGCCCCATCGGGATCGCCTGCCGGGCGCCTTCGAGCGTGGTCGCGACGAGGTTCGGCGAGAGGCTCTGGATGACGCCCTGCGCCAGCAGGACGAGGGCGAGAACGATCGAGATCGGGAGCAGCACGTACAAGAGGGAGCGGGTGAGGTCGACCCAGAAGTTGCCGATCTCCTTCGACTCGTGCCGCGTGAGCCCGCGGACGAGCGCGACCGCCACCGCGGCCCCGGTCGCCGCGGAGACGAAGTTCTGCCACGTCAGCCCGAGCATCTGCGTGAGGTAGCTGACTCCCCTCTCGCCTGCGTAGTTCTGCAAGTTCGTGTTCGTCACGAAGCTCGCGGCCGTGTTGAACGCGAGGTCCCAGCGCATGCCGGGCGCGTGCTGCGGGTTGAGCGGCAGGAAGCCCTGCAGCACCAGGATCAGGAACAGGATCACGAACCCGACGGCGTTGAACAGGAGCACCGTGAGCAGGTAGGTGGCCCAGCGCATCTCGCGCCGCGCGTCGACTCGACACAGCCCGTAGACGAACGTCTCCACCGGCTTCGCGACCGGGTCGAGGAACGTGCGCTCGCCCGAGAACACGCGCGCCATGTAGCCGCCGAGAAGAGGCGCGACGGCAGCGAGGAGCACCACGAGGACGGCGGCCTGGATCAGGGATGGGACTGGCATCGTCAGAGGACCCCTCAGGTGACGGCGCGGCCGCCGCTAGAACTTCTCCGGTCTGAACAGCACGTACACCAGGTAGACCAGCAGGCCGAGCGAGATCAGGCCCACAGCCAGGTACTCACCACTCATGCAGGTGTCATCTCCGCGCCACTCGAAGGACGTCCGTCCGGCTTCAGGCCATAATCGTGAAAGGATACTCCTCGACGGCCGCTTTACAACAGTCGCGGTTGTTTTCCCCCTCG
>JAJZPX010000180.1 GCA_021811025.1 Actinomycetes bacterium | reverse complement strand
GATCCGTTGTAATCCACGTTGTGGCCGAAAGCCTCGGTGATCTTCGCGAGATCTGCCTGTCCGACTCCCATGGCGGCGGCAAGTGCACCCAGCGTTGAGACGAATTGACGCCTGGTGATTGCCATGCCTTCTACTCCTCCTTTGCTTACGAATGCAAAGACTGGTTGACGGGAAGCGGGATAAGAAAAGCCACCTCCTCTCGATCCGCTTCCACGTTTCACGGATCGGAGCAGGCGGCTATTCCCAGCTACCTTGGTAGCGACTTCCTCGGCCTCGTGGCGCAGGCGCCCGAAAGTCATCGGTCTGGGGTCTTCGTGCCGGCTCCGACCCGCTTATCGCATGTGAGAAAGTCCGAGAACGCGTTTGTAACAGCTGTTACATCCGCACCCAGGAGCGTATCCCTTGGGGCGCTCGGATGTCAACGCCTTTCAGCTACTCAGGCTTCTTTAGGAAGTCTCCTTCGCGGGCTTGCCGTAGCGCTCCAGGAACTCATCGCGGCCGACCGCGTCGATCTCGAGCATCCTGGCCAGGCGCCGCAGCTCCGAGTCCTCTGTGCAGAAGACCTTCGCACGCTGCGCGAGCGCGAGGATCCCGGCCGTCTCGAGGTCGATCTCGAAGCGCTCCGCCAGCGCCTTCGCGTCGGACTCGGAGTACTCGGTGGCCTCGAGGAGCTCGCTCATGGCGTACTCGCCCTCGCCGCGGTCCTTCAGCGCCTGGTACACGACCTCGGTCACGACCCAGCGGCGGCGCTTTTCGGGCATCTTGTCGGCCACGTCGGCCAGCAGCATCGCCTCGACGAAGTCGGTCGTGGCCGAGAAGCGCTTCTTGCGGAGCAGCAGGAGCAGCGGCAGCAGGAGCAGCGGCGTCAGGCACCAGCCCCAGTACTGCGGCAGGGGCGGCAGCTTGACGACCGCCGTCTCGGACGGCCAGCCCCATACCTGGATGCGCGCGTTGTAGGTGTCGGCGACGAAGATCTTCGCCTTCGTCCCGACGGACAGGTCGTTCGGGTAGCTGAACTGCCCGTCCATCACGCCCTGCCCCCCGAAGGTGAGCATCTTGTTGCCGGTGGCGTCCCATATGGTGGCGTCGTGTGCCAGCGTGTCGATCACGGTCAGCAGCGCGGGAGCGTCCTTCTTCCTGCCCGCGAGCTGCGGCAGGAAGTCGAAGCCTCGCGGCAGGCCGGACGTGACGAGCATCCGCTTGAACTCCCCGTCGCGGCTGAACACCTGGATGCGGCGGTTGTTGCTGTCCGCCACCCAGACCTCGTTGCCGTGCACCTTGATGCTGTTGGGGAACTGGAAGAGCTCCGGTCCGCTGTTGGGGTCCTTCGGTATGCCCGCGTCGCCGACGGACTTCTTGAACTTGCCGTCGGGCCCGAAGATGAGCAGCCGGTGCCCCTTGAGGAGCTCGGTGACGTAGAACGTCCCGTCGGGCGCGAACGCCATGGCGACGGGCGCCCACTGCACCGTCGTGAACGTCGGACGCTGGTTCTTCGGCAGCTTGGGGTCGAAGATGCCGAGGTACTTGCCGCCCGCGTCGAAGATGTGTATCTGGCGGGTGCGGCGGTCGCTCACGTAGATGCGACCGTTGAGCGGGTTCTTCACTATATACAGCGGGGTCAGCAGGGTGCCCTTGCCGTAGGAGCCGACGAAGGTCCCGTCCTCCCGGTACTTCAGCAGGCGGCCCTGGATGGAGTCGGTCACCCACACGTAGCCCGTCCCGTCGGCGAATACTCCCAGCGGCCGCTGCAGCTGGTTCGGCGGAGCGCCGGCGAAGGAGTACAGGAACTGCGGCGGCGTCACCGCGCTGCCTGAGTCCACGGCCACGTCGAAGCCGATCTTCTTCGTCGCCAGGTAGTTGACGTAGAGCAGCGTCAGCAGCGACAGCAGGATCAACAGAGCGGCGATGAGGCCGATCTTCCGCTTCGTCTTTCGGGGCATGCGCGCCATTGGCCAGACCTACCGTTCGCTTGACAGCCGCTTGATGGCGGCCTTGATGTCCTGGTCGCTCGGAGCCAGCTGCTCCGCTTCCTTCCAGATCGCCAGCGCGGACTTCTTGTCGCCCTTCTTCTCGGCGATCTGCGCGTGCAGCTTCGCGAGCGAGACGTCCTTGGGCGCGAGCATGCGCGCGACGAGGACCTCGTCGACGGCGTCGGCGACCTTGTTCTCCTTCAGGGAAGCGACCGCTCTGGCCTTCCACTCGTCCGCGGTGCCGAGCGAGGCGAGCGCCTCCTTCGGCTGCTCCGCGTCCGGCGCGAGCTCGGCCGACTTCGCGTAGCACGACGCCGCGTTCACGACGTCCTTCTTCGACGAGTAGATCTGGCCCATCTCGTAGAACGCCTGGGCGTAGGTGGGGTCGAAGGTGACGCCGATCTCGAGCTGCTTGAGGGCGGCGTCGAGGTCGCCCATGCCCTTGTATGCCGAGGCCATCTCGAGGTAGGTGTCCGCGGCGTCGCGGCGGATGCGCAGCGCGGCCTTGAACCACGAGATCGCGTCCTCGTAGCGCCTCGACCGGAGCGCGCACTCTCCCAGGTAGTAGAGAGCCGTCTCGCGCTGGTCGTTCACGTTCGCGTACTCGATCCCGTCCGTGAGGTCCGCGACCCTCTGGAAGTAGCTCTCGGCCGTGTTCCACTCGTTGCGCTGGGCGGCTATCAGGCCGAGGTCGAGGAGCGCGCCGGTGTGCTTGGGGTCGATCTTGAGCGCCTGGGTGAGCTGCTGCACGGCCTCGTCGTACATCCCGGCCTGCCCGAGGGCCTCGCCCAGGCGGATTCGGATGGTGATGTCGTTCGGGCTACGGCGCGCCATGGCCTTCAGGCCCTCTATCGAGCGCAGAGCGGGGGTCGCGAGCCTGGACTGGTTCGTGTTCACCCACACGGTGTAGCCGAACCAGCCTCCGAGGCCGACGACGGCCGCGACGAGGGCCCAGACGATGATGGTGAGAACGCTGTCGAGACTCGGAACGCGCGGGGCGCCAGCGGGCGCAGAAGGCATTTCGATGTCCTGCATAGGGAAGAGAGACTCCTTGCCGGGAGGCGGCGGGGCTTGCCGGAGCCTTGATCCGCCGCGCGATGCGCTGTCAGCAATCCTACGACGCGTTGCCGCGAAGTCAATCCTCGTTCCTCAAGAGGCGTCAATCAAGAATCGTGCCGGACAGCCTCTCCAGCTCCGATCGGAGGTCCTTCGGCTTCGCGCCCGTGGCATGCAGCTCCAGGGTCACGAGCACGTCTCCGTTGACGAGCGAGAGCACGGCGAACCCCTGGCCGTTCGCCCCGAAGTAGCCGCTGAGGCCGGACACGGTCGCGTCGGCGCCGGACGCGGGATACGCCGCCTTGATGTCCGTGCCCAGCACCCGCTTGGCTCCCGCGGGCGACCCGCACTGCTGGACCATCACCACCAGCTGGTCGTAGCGGCTCTTGTCCGCGGGCACGTACGCGCGAGTGAGCGACAGGTCCTCGGCCGAGATCGTCTCCGCGGTGAACCCGACGATCACGTCGGGGACCATGTCGCGATAGGCGTCCATGCCGGGGCTCGACCCTCCCGGCGGCTGCGCCGGCGAGGTCTGCTCGCCCGACGGGCCGTTCCGGCCGGGTGAATTCGAGACGGGAGCGAGGTCGGGCTCGGGCTTCTTCCCCTTCTGGATGTCCGCGAGCTGGCTCGGCGCCTTCCTGAAGCTCGAGTCGAGCTTTAGGATCGCCTCGAGGTCCTTCTTCGCCGCGGCGAGGTCGCCCGCCTCGATCGCTGCCTGCGCGTGCAGGTAGAGGCTCTCGGCCCGCTGGTGCCGGCTGCAGGTGATCGTCTTCGTCGTCACCGAGTACTTGCCGGCCTCGGACGCGGGCACCTCGATCTGCTTCACGTCGGAGCCGAGGTTCTCCCCGTACGTGCAGACGTACTTGGTGCCTGTCTCGACGCGAACCTTCCGCTGGCAAGCGGTGATTCCCAGCATCGACACGCCCAGCACGACGGCGAGGACCGCGACGGCGGGTCGCCTCATCTCGATACCTCCTGCTCAGGAAGGACCTCCGGCACCGATCGGCGCCGGCCG
This sequence comes from Actinomycetes bacterium, assembly GCA_021811025.1. GTDB lineage: Bacteria > Actinomycetota > Coriobacteriia > Anaerosomatales > JAJZPX01 > JAJZPX01. The sequence continues at coordinate 1,013 of JAJZPX010000180.1, read as the reverse complement.
GTCAAGAGTAGCGCGCCGCTCGACACGGCACCACCCAGAGCGAGCAGCTCCCACGGGTCCGTCACGGGCTGCTCGGTCCTCATCGCGTACTCGGTCCCATAGTCCTGTTGAACCTCCGGAGGGATCCAACGGTTCCACGTGTGCAGCGGCGTCGCGTGCAGCGGCACCCACACGACGGCCGCCAGCGCGAGCGCCGCCAGCAACGGCTTGATGCCGGAGCCGGGAGCGCGCCAGGCCAGGGCCGACGCGAGAAGGCTGCAGCACAAGGCGAGCCAACCCCCCGCCGTCTCGAAGCCGCGCATCGCGTAGCTCGTCTGGAACGCGGCGCCGGACGACAGGATTCCTCGGACGGAGACCATCACGTCCGGCGAGACGAGGCCGACGAGCGCCGCGGCGACCGCGAAGCCCGCTGCGACGCGAGCCGCCCGCCGAGCGAGAGTGACGTCCGTGCCCTCGCTCCAGCCCGTCTCGCGCTCCCAAGGCCAGGCGACGAGGGTCGCCGCCGCGAGCGCCAGCGCGATGGCCGGGCCGGCGGCGTGCCAGCGGATCGGGTCCGGGCCGAGGCTGCTGGTCGCATGCTCCACGAACGAGAGCGCCGAGAGCAGCGCCGGCGGCAGGAAGTACGCCGCCGAGAGCACCTCGGGCGGCCGCTCGGCCAGCGCCTCAGGCCAGGCGAGCAGCAGCGCGAACACCGCGACCGCGGCGGGACCGGCGAAGGTCCACACCCCTGGGCTTGCGAGCTCGGCCAACCGGCCGTGCGAGAGCGCCGCCGCGGCCAGCAGCGCGGCCGCCGCGCCGGACAGCGCCACGGGCCGCATCGCCGCCAGCGCACCGTGCCGCCGGACGAGGCCCTCCAGGATGCGCACGGCCGCGACGAACGCGACGCCGGCGAGGATGATGACGGCCTCCTCCCGCGGGAACTTCACGAACGGCGAGAACGAGCTCGGCCGCTCCCAGTTCGCCAGGACGCCCGCCGCCGCGACGACGCCGAGGAGCGCGCCGGCGATCCTCGC
>JAJZPX010000179.1 GCA_021811025.1 Actinomycetes bacterium | reverse complement strand
GTCCGCTATTTCGCGTACTCGACCGCGCGGCTCTCGCGGATCACGATCACCTTGATCTGGCCGGGGTATTCCATCTCGTCCTCGATCTGCTTCGCGATGTCGCGAGCCAGCACCACCGCGTCGGCGTCCGAGATCTGCTCCGGCTTCACCATGATGCGGATCTCACGACCGGCCTGCATCGCGTAGCTCTTCTCGACGCCCTTGTGGCTCTCGGCGAGCGCCTCGAGCTTCTCGAGCCGCTTGATGTAGCTCTCGAGCGTCTCGCGGCGCGCCCCGGGACGCGCGGCCGATATCGCGTCGGCTGACTGGACGAGGACGGCTTCGATCGATGCGGCCTCGGTGTCTCCGTGGTGAGCCTCGATCGCGTGGACGACCTCCTTGCTCTCGCCCAGCCGCTTCGCGAGCTCCGCGCCGATGACGGCGTGCGGTCCCTCGACCTCGTGGTCTATGGCCTTGCCCAGGTCGTGCAGCAGGCCGGCGCGTTTCGCGATCTTGGCATCGATGCCGAGCTCGGTCGCCATGACTCCGGCGAGGTACGCGACCTCGAGCGAATGCTTCAGCACGTTCTGGCCGTAGCTCGTGCGGAACCGCAAACGGCCGAGCGTCCGGATCAGCTCGGCGTGGAGGCCGTGGATGCCCGTCTCGAAGGCGGCCTGCTCGCCGGCTTCATGTACCTGCTGCTCCACGAGCGTCTCGGCCTTCTTGTGGAGCTCCTCGATGCGTGCGGGATGGATGCGCCCGTCGGCGATGAGGCTCTCGAGCGTGATGCGGGCAATCTCGCGCCGCACGGGGTCGAAGCTCGACAGGATGACCGCTTCGGGCGTGTCGTCGATGATGAGGTTGATCCCGGTTGCCTGCTCGAAGGCGCGGATGTTGCGCCCCTCGCGGCCGATGATGCGGCCCTTCATGTCGTCGCTGGGGAGGTGGATCACCGAGACCGTCGACTCGGCCGTGTGGTCGGCCGCCACGCGCTGGATAGCGATGCCGATGATGTTCCGCGCGCGCTTGTCCGCCTCCTCGCGGGCATGGGTCTCCTGCTCGCGGATGAAGGCTGCGGCTTCGTGCTTCACATCCTCCTCGATGCGATGCATGAGGATGCCCTTGGCTTCCTCGGCCGTGATCCCCGCCAGATGCTCGAGACGCGCCTTCTCCTCGGCGATGGCGGCCTCGAGGTCCTGCTCGCGCTTGGTGATCTGGCCCTGAGCGCTCGAGATCTGGTGCTCGCGCTTGTCGAGCATCTCCGCGCGGCGCTCGAGGGTCTCCTCGCGCTGCAGCAGCCTCGCCTCGAGCGCGGTCAGGTCCTTGCGCCGCTCCTTGGATTCGGCCTCGGCGTCGGCCTTGAACCTGAACGCCTCGTCCTTCGCCTCGAGCAGAGCCTCTCTCTTGAGGGTCTCGGCCTGTTTCTCGGCGTCGCCGATGATGCGCTGCGCCGTCTCCTGGGCTTGCTTGGCGCGCTCGCCCGCAAGGTATCGCTGGAGTGCCAGGCCGAGGAGAACGCCGATGACGAGGGCCGCGATGCCTGCGATCGCTACCGCCATGACGGCTCTCCTCCTTCCGTGTTCGAGAGCCGGTTGAACGGCGAGCGAAGCGCGTCCGCTCGAACCGGCTCGTCGATGGCGGCTGGTCCCGCCACCGACAGGTTCGCATACGTCGTCACGGACGCCGAGGAGTCGCGGCAGGATACCGCGTTGTCGTGCCCGGCCCACGGCTCTTAGCCGAGTGGCGCCACCGAGGCCTGGGACGAACGAGCCGGACGCTCGGCGCCCGGCAAGTGCGAAGAGTGCAGGTGTCCCGATATGCCGTTAGCAGGACACTCGTGCGTCCTGCGCAGATCCGGTCGTACCAGCCCCTACACAAACCGCCGCGGTGCGGCGGGTCATCACAATTGCCACGGCCATCCTAGTCTGCAGGTATCGTGCCGTCAAGGTCGCGGAGGCCGTCACGGAGCCGTCACAGAGGCCGTCATCCCACGTCAGGCGGGTCATCGGCCGCGCCGGAGACCTCCTCGGCGACGGCGAGCGCGAGCGGTGTCTCGAAGCCCGCGCGGCACAGCCTGGCCGCGAGCGCGCGAGTGCCGAGGCCTTCCCGCCGGACGAGTCGCCGGGCGAGGGCGACGGCGCGCTCGCGCTCGGCGTCCGGCTCGAAGCGCTCGGTGAGGATCTCGGCTGCGAGTGCCGCGTCGACGCCCTTCGCATCGAGCTCCGCGGCGATGCGGCGCCGCCCGCGTCCCTTGTCTGCCGCGCGGCGCGCGAGACCTTGTGCGAACCGGTGGTCGTCGACAAGGCCGAGGCCGACGGCCCTTGCGAGCGCCGTCTCGATGACCGCCGCCGAGTACCCGTCATCGAGCAGGCGTTCACGCAGCTCCTGCGATCCGCGATCGCGGTATCCGAGGAGGAGGAGGACGCGCCGCCACGCCTGCGGGGGTTCGGCATCGTCGATCCGGGCGGTCAGCGCGGCGACGTCGACCGTCTGCCCGACGCGCAGACCGAGGGCGGCGACGACCTCCTGCGGGACGGGGCGCCAGCCGTAGCCGTCGAGTGAGACGAGCCGGCTGCGGCTGGCGCGTCCCGCTGCCCGGATGTCGGTGATCTCAGCCATCGGAACGCGCTGCTCCCGGCAGGCGTCACTCGGCGACGGCGGCGGCTCCCATCACCGAGGGCGGCGGGATCTCGAGCCGTTCGCGGAGGGTGGTCTCGAGCGTGTCTCGGATGTCGGCGTGCTCGCGGAGGTAGTCCTTGGCGGCCTCGCGGCCCTGCCCCAGCCGCTCCTCGCCGAAGGCGAACCAGGCGCCTGACTTTGCGATGATGCCCTCCTCGACGGCGAGGTCGAGGATCGAGCCCTCCTTGCTGATGCCGCTCCCGAACATGAGGTCGAACTCGGCCTGACGGAACGGAGGCGCGACCTTGTTCTTCACGACCTTCGCGCGCACGCGGTTCCCGACTACGTCCGTGCCGACCTTCAGCGAGTCTATGCGCCGCACGTCGATCCGCACCGAGGCGTAGAACTTCAGGGCGCGTCCGCCGGAGGTGGTCTCGGGGTTGCCGAACATGACGCCGATCTTCTCCCGCAGCTGGTTGATGAAGATGCAGGTGGTGTTGCTCTTCGACAGCGAGCCGGCCAGCTTGCGGAGCGCCTGGCTCATGAGGCGCGCCTGGAGACCCACCGTGACGTCCCCCATCTCGCCTTCGAGCTCGGCTCGCGGGACCAGCGCCGCGACGGAGTCGATGACGCACACGTCGATGGCGCCGGAGCGGACGAGCATGTCCGCGATCTCGAGCGCTTGCTCGCCCGTGTCGGGCTGGCTGATGAGGACGTCGTTGATGTCCACGCCGAGCCTGGCGGCGTACGCTGGGTCCAGCGCGTGCTCGGCGTCTATGAACGCCGCGATCCCGCCCTGCCGCTGCGCCTCGGCGACGATCTGCAGGGCGAGCGTGGTCTTGCCCGACGACTCGGGGCCGTAGATCTCAACGATCCTGCCTCGCGGGACTCCCCCGATCCCGAGGGCGGCGTCCAGCGCGAGCGAACCGGTGGAGATCGCCGGGATCGACCCGACGTTCGCGTGGTCGCCCAGGCGCATGAGCGACCCCTTCCCGAACTTGCGCTCGACCTGCTCCTTGGTGAGATCGAGTATCTTGTCGACCTTCTCGCGTTCCATCCGCCCCGCTCCTCCTTCTCGTGACCCCTGAGAGGCTGGGTCAACGGTACCGAACACATGTTCGCCTGTCAATCCTTTCCGAGCGGGACCGACGCTACCTCTTCGTATGCCGGCCCGCTCCTGGAGAGGCGGCTCGACATGAGTGTCACACGCCGCACTGACACGAACAGCGGAGACGCCCCGCCGGAGGTGCCGCAGGAGGGGGCGGACGAGTCCAGGACGGCGTTTGCGGCCGCGATCCCGTGCTCGGGAGGCCGGCGTGGCACGCGGAAACGGACGAGAGTGACGTGCGGCGCGTACGCACGCTTCTCGGGCTCGAGCCCGATCGCCTCGGCGAGCGCGTCCGACACTCCCGCTGCAAGCTGCCGTGCGGGCTCGAAGCCGTCGGCGAAGCGCGCCCAGAGCATGCGCGCTCGCCTGCCTGCGGGGCGGGCCACCACGTCGTTCACGGAGAGCGTGAACGGCCGCAGCGGCGCGCACGCGAGCTCGAGCGCGTCGAGCGCCGCGGGAGCCGCCTCGTCTGCGAGCTCGCCGATGAACTGCAACGTGACGTGCAGGTTCTGCTCGGGGACCCACTTCTCCCCCGCCCATTCGGGTGCCGCGTCGCGAAACGCGGCGGAAGCGGCTGCGAGGGCGGCTCGCGTGGCGTCGGGGAGCGTGATAGCCACGAAGGCGCGCATCAGCCGCTCGCCATCCGTTTGATCTCGAGGCGCACGAGATCGAGGGCCGCAGCGGTCGCGCGCGCGCGGACTGCCGCGCGGTCGCCGGGGAATCGCCGCCGCTCGCGATGCGAGGACTTCGGCGAAAGGAGCCCGAACCACACGAGCCCCACGGGCTTCTCGGCCGTGCCTCCGCCCGGTCCGGCGATGCCCGTAACGGCGACGCACACGTCCGCCCCGACAAGCTCCCGGGCCCCTGCCGTCATCGCCTCCGCGGTCTCGGCGCTGACGGCTCCATGCGTGTCGAGGGTGGCGCGGCTAACGCCCAGGCCCGTCTCCTTCAGCCGGTTGCTGTACGCGACGACGCCGCCGAGGAACACGTCCGAGGAGCCCGGGACGTCGGTGAGCGCCGCCGAGATCATCCCGCCCGTGCATGACTCGGCCGTAGCGACCGTCAGCCCGGCCGAACGGGCCTCGCGCAGCACCGCCTCGGCGAGCGACTCGCCGGACGTCGTGAAGCACCTGTCACCGAGCTCGTCGCGGATGCCCTCGGCCGCCCGCGAGAGCACCTCGCGCTGCGCGCCCCGCTCGAACAGCACGACGCGCACCTCGCCGGGGCGGGCGAGCACCGTCAGGCCGACGCCGCCGACCCCGGCCAGCACGCGTTCGGCCGCGATCTGGACGTCCGACTCGGGCAGCCCCGTCGTCGCCAGCACGATCGGCGCGGCGCCGGCGCCGAGCCCGAGCGCGGCGAGCGCTTCGGGCAG
>JAJZPX010000178.1 GCA_021811025.1 Actinomycetes bacterium | reverse complement strand
GGTTGAGCGAGTCGGCGGTCAGGATACCCGGGTACAGCGCGAGCAGCCACAGGGCGTAGACCGCGCTGAGGAGCGTGAACGACGCGATGCCGACGGCGGCGGCGCGTCCCCGCGGGCTCGGCCGCGAGTCCGGCCGCAGCGCCTCCGTCTTCGTGTCGGTCGAGACCATCAGCCGCTCCGGCCTTCGCGCGTGGGACGCCTCACAGTATCACACTCGACGTCCCCCGCCTCTCACACTCGCACCCTCGCGAGCCGCGCCCCCGCGCCCCCCGCGCCCGCTTCGTGTAGAATGCCCGTGAACCTTCTTCAGGGCGGGGTGGAAGTCCCCACCGGCGGTGAGAGCCCGCGAGCCTCGGCAGAGGCAGATCCGGTGAGATCCCGGAGCCGACGGTCACAGTCCGGACGGGAGAGGAAGTGTGACGCTTGCGTCTGTTTTCCGACGCCGCCTCGGCTGTTGCGGACCCCTTCCTTCGGCGCGCTTTCGAGCTCGCCGAGAACGGCCGAGGGACCGCCTCGCCCAACCCGCTCGTCGGTTGCGTCGTCGTGCGCGACGGCGCGATCGTGGGCCAGGGCTGGCACGCGCGCGCGGGCGAGCCTCATGCTGAGGTGAACGCGCTCGCGCAGGCGGGCGAGCGCGCGCGCGGCGCGACGGCGTACGTGACGCTCGAGCCGTGCGACCATACGGGCCGAACCGGGCCCTGCACGCTGGCCTTGCGGAAGGCCGGCGTCGCCGAGGTGGTGGCGGGCATGCCGGACCCGAACCCCGAGGTCGACGGCGGAGGAGCCGAGGCCTTGCGCGCCTCGGGCATCGAGGTGCGGTTCGCGGCCGACCCGTCGCCCTTCGAGGAGTAGAACGAGGCGTGGCTCAAGACGGTCCGCACGGGGCTGCCGTGGGTTCAAGTCAAGGTCGCCGTCACCCTCGACGGGAAGCTCGCCCTCGCGCCCGGCGTCCGCTCGGTCATAAGCGGCGCGGGAGGGGCGGAGATCACGCGGCGCTTGCGCGCTGCGGCCGATGTGGTGCTGGCCGGCTGTTCCACCGCCGCCGTCGACGACCCGTCACTCACCGTGCGCGACTCGGACGGGTCGCTCGCGCCACGGCAGCCGGTGCGAGCGATCCTCTGCCGGTCCTCGGCGCCCCCCGCCGGGTCGCGGCTCCTGACGGACGGCGCCGCGCCCATCGTAGTGCTCCTTCCACACCGTGCAGTCACCGGCGACGGCACGCCTCCGCCGCTCGCCCCGCCGCCTCGCGTGCTGCGCTACGATGCCGAGCGTGGCGTCGACGGCGCGCTCGCGGCACTGGCGGCGCACGGGGTCACGCGAGTCCTCGTCGAGCCGGGGCCGCGCCTCTTCGCCTCGCTGTGGCGCGCGGACGCCATCGACGAGCTCGTGGTCGTCATGGCCGGCGGGGTGGGTGGGGCGGACGCGCTCGCCCTCGTCGCCGGCCGCGTGGAGCACGATGACCCCGCGCGGCTCGACGCGAGGATGCGCGCGGTGGAGGCGGGGATCGCGGGAGACGACGCAGTCACGGTGTGGCGGCGTAGAGAGAGGGAGTAGGAGATGTTCACGGGACTCGTCGAGTCGCAGGGCATTGTCACGCGCAGCGAGCGGATCTCGGGCGGCGTGCGCCTCGAGGTGTACGCACCCGACTTCGGCCGGGACATGGCGATCGGCGACTCGGTCGCGGTAGACGGCGCGTGCCTCACGCTCACGAAGTTCATCCGCGGCGCCTTCCTCGTCGACGTGAGCGAGGAGACCCTGGCCCGAACGACGCTGGGAGCACTTCGCCAGGGCAGCCACGTCAACCTCGAGCGCGCCCTGCGCATGTCCGACCGCTTCGGCGGCCACTTCATGTCCGGCCACGTGGACGGCGTCGGCAGGCTGCACATGCGCCAGGCCGCGGGGAACTCCACGCTGTACACGTTCGCCGCCCCGGAGACGGTGCTGCCGTACCTGGTGCCGAAGGGCTCGGTGGCCGTCGACGGCATCTCGCTGACGGTCGCCGACCTCGCGACCGGCGGCTTCACCGCAGCCGTCATCCCGCACACCGAGGAGATCACCACGCTCAAGGACAAGCCCGTGGGCGCGGAAGTCAACATGGAGGCGGACATGCTCGGCAAGTACGTTGCCCGCTACATCGCCCGCTACCTCGGCGAGTCCGAGGGAGGCCCTGCCCGCCGGGGCACGAGCCGCCTCGGCGACCTCCTTCGAGAGCTATCGGAGGGCAGGTAGATGGGGTCGCCGTTCGCAACGATCGAGGAAGCGATCGAGGAGATCCGCGCTGGGCGGATGCTCGTCGTCGTCGACGACGAGGACCGCGAGAACGAGGGCGATCTCGTGATGGCGGCCGAGAAGGTCACTCCGGAATCCGTCAACTTCATGGTGACGCACGCGCGCGGCCTCCTGTGCCTCCCCATGACGGGCGAACAGCTGGATCGGCTCGGCATCCCGCCCATGACCCTCAACAACACCTCGGCGCAAGGCACGGCCTTTCACGTCAGCATCGGGGCGAAGGGGCGCATCACCACGGGCATCTCGGCCGCGGACCGCGCCGAGACGATCCGCGTCGCGATCGATCTCGAGACGCGTCCCGAGGATATCTCGATGCCGGGGCACGTCTTCCCGCTGCGCGCGCAGCCGGGCGGCGTGCTCGAGCGCGCGGGGCACACGGAAGCGGCGGTCGACCTGGCGCGGCTCGCCGGCCTCGCCCCCGCGGGCGTCATCTGCGAGGTCATGAACGCGGACGGCACGATGGCCCGGAGGCCGCAGCTCGAGAAGATCGCCTCCGAGTTCGGCCTCAAGATGGCGACCGTCGCGGAGCTCATCCGCTACAGGCGGAGAAACGAGCGCCTGGTCGAGCGAGTGGCGACCGTCCGTCTGCCCACACGCTCCGGCGAGTTCACGGCGTACGGTTACCGCTCGATCCTCGACGGCTCCACGCACGTGGCGCTCGTCGTCGGCGACGTGGCGGGACGTCCGGACGTGCTCGTGCGCGTCCATTCCGAGTGCCTCACCGGGGACATCTTCCACAGCATGCGCTGCGACTGCGGCGACCAGCTCGAGGAGGCCATGCGCAGGGTGCAGAACGAGAGCGCGGGCGTGATCCTCTATATCGTCGGGCACGAGGGGCGCGGCATCGGGCTCGCCAACAAGCTGAAGGCGTACGAGCTGCAGGAGCAGGGTCACGACACGGTCGAGGCGAACGAGGCGCTCGGGTTTCCCGCGGACCTGCGCGACTACGGCATCGGGGCGCAGATACTCGCGGACCTCGGCATCACGTCGATGCGCCTGATGACGAACAACCCGACGAAGATCGTCGGGCTGGAGGGCTACGGGCTCTCCGTGACCGAGCAGGTGCCGCTCGAGGTGCCCGCGTGCCCCGAGAACCTGCGCTACCTGCGCACGAAGAGGGAGAAGCTTTCGCACCGGCTGGAGCTGCCGGGGGAGGAGAGGAGCTAGCATGGCCGTCTACGAAGGGAACCTGATCGGGACCGGGCTGAAGGTCGGCATCGTCGTGAGCCGCTTCAACGAGCTGCTCGGCGGGCGCCTGCTCTCCGGCGCGAAGGACGCGCTGACCCGCCACGGCGCGGCCGACGACGACATCGACGTGGCCTGGGTGCCCGGCGCGTTCGAGATACCGCTCGTCGCGCAGACGATGGCGGCCTCCGGCCGCTACGACGCCGTGCTGGCGCTCGGCGTCGTCATCCGCGGTGCCACCCCGCACTTCGACTACATCGCCGCCGAGGTCAGCAAGGGAGTCGCAAAGGTGTCGCTGGACTCCGGCGTGCCCGTCTCGTTCGGCGTCATCACGGCCGACACGATCGAGCAGGCCGTGGAGCGCGCCGGCACGAAGGCGGGCAACAAGGGCTGGGACGCGGCCGAGGCCGCCATCGAGATGGTGAACGTCCTGAAGGCGCTGCGCTGACGCGCCGCCGGCGCGAGGCAACGGAAGGCCCCAGGAGGACCTGACGAGTCCCTCTTGGGGCCTTCCTACGGCAATCCAGCGGGCTCTGGCCACCCTGTGGCTGTCAGCCATGGACTCACCCAGCGTACGTTCCCCGCGAAAGCGGGAGACCCACGCTAGCAGATGCTTCCTTCGCGCAACAAGCGGACACGTGTTCGAAATGCCGAACGGGCACGAACCGCGCGCGACGTGCGTCCGTTCCGACGAGCGGTAGAAGTGGCGCGACAAGAGTGACGCACGTCACATCACAGCGCACCCGATCTGCCGATTCAGAGCGAGACACCCGACGTAAGGGGGCCCGCAATGGACGGCGGATCGGACCGGACGGACGGCGGCGACCGACACCCGGTGCTGCAAGTCTTCGGGATCGAGCTCCAGGTCAGCAACCCGCGCCTCGCGGAGTTGCTCACCATGGACGCGAGGGACGCGCTCACCACCGACCTCCACGACCTAGCCGCGCGGGAGCAGGAGCCGCCCGTCGACGGCACAGTCCTGCACGCGGTCGAGGCCCCTCCACCCACCGCAGCCGACGACGAAGAGGCGCGCCGGCGGCACGCCTTCCGCCGGGACGTCCACGACATCGGCGTGACGCTCGGGTTCGAGGTGGACACCGACGGCATGTGGCGATCCGATGGCGGCGTGTCGATCCTCACCCGCTGCGTCGACCGGCCGGTCAGCTTCGCCACCGCGACGCACTACGTGGAGGAGCTCGCGTCGCGTCGCGAGGCGTTGGGCGGGACCGACGCGACGGCGCTCTTCGTGGTCGAGGGCCAGCAGAACGCCGACGTGTTCAAGGTCGCGGTGCGGCAGCGCCGTCTGCACGACGTGATGCGCACCGTCTCCATCCAGAACCTGCGCGAGATCCGCGACCTCGTCGCGTCCGGCCACCTGCGCCACCGGCAGGCGGTCGTGCTGCTCGTGCCGATCGCGAACATCGACGTCGGCGAGCTGCTGTCGATCCTGCACGCGGCCGCCCACGAGCCCGGATGTCCCGCCGCCTGACGGCCTCCCGCAGTGCGCCTTGACACCCGTCCTCGCCGGGCCTATCGTGTCAATCCATACCGTTTCGGTAAGGATTGTGCGGCCTCGGCCGAGGGACCCGGATGCGACTCACGGCGAAGAGCGAATACGGCCTGCTCGCGCTCA
>JAJZPX010000177.1 GCA_021811025.1 Actinomycetes bacterium | reverse complement strand
GAGCAGCCTCGCACCCGCGCGCGCAGCCGTGTAGCGACGCTCAGTTCGACCCCACCCCGCCGAAGGCGGCCCGCTCCACGGGTCGCCTTCGCTCTTTCGCCCCGGGCCCCTCGCCCTTCGGCCGATACACGGCCGCCGCTAGCCTGCCTCGCGCTCCGCTCGCGAGATCGCGCGACGGAAGACCGGCAGGATCTCGTCGAGGGTGACCACCGCCCCGTGTCCGGGGTAGATCACCTTCGCCCCGGACTCTACGAGCGTGCGCCAGCCGGCGAGCATCGCGGGCTCGTCGACCGCCATGACGGAGAACTCGGGCGGCGTGAGCCTCGGGATGCGCCTGCCCTGCACGAGATCGCCGACGAACGCGGAGCCGTCGTCGAGCACCAGCGTGAGGTCGCCCGTGCTGTGGCCCGGCGTGTACAGGACCCGGCCGGGCAGGCCGAAGCGGTGCAGCTTCATGCCGTCGTCGAAGACGACGATGTCGCGGAGCCTCGGCAGCGTCAACTTCGGCAGCGCCATGCGCGCGATCCGCTCGTAGATCTTGGAGAAGACGTTGAGACCGGGCGAGACGATGCCGCGGCCGGTCCGGAGGATGTCCGCGTGCGACGGATGGCAGACGATCGCGCACCCGGTCGCCTCCTGGACCTCGGCCAGCCCGCCGAAGTGGTCGAGGTGCGCGTGCGTGACCAGCGCGAGCACGAGGTCTTCGGGCCTGCGGCCGATCTCACGGATGCGAGCGAGGATCTTGCGCCCGGTGCTCGCCACGCCGCCGTCCACCAGGAAGAGCCCCGTCGCAGTCTCGATGAGGTAGCTGTAGGCCATGAGGCCGAAGATGCGGTGGATCTGCATGCCCTGTGCCGAGCAACCCGTGTGCCGCGGGGAGCGGGCTGCCCCCCGTCTCGCGTCAGAGCAGCGCTTCGGCCACCTCCGCGCGCGTCTTCGCGCCGATCGCTGCTTCGCCGCCGAGGAAGCGCACCGAGCGGATCGCCGCCTTGTTGGCCGTCAGCGCTCCCTTCGGCGCAGCGTGCAGGAACGCGCCCGGAGTCAGCAGGATCACGCTCCGCTCCCTGGCCTGGAGCACGCCGCCGGCGAGCGCGTCGGGGAAGTCCTCACCCGTGGCGATCGCCACCTTGTCCCAGGACAGCCCGGCCTCCGAGACGCCGTATGCCGCGACCCTCTTGGCCGTCTCGTAACGGTTCGGTCCGCCGAGGCGCAGCGCCGCCCTGCCTTCGAGCGCCGACTCCACGCCTGCCGGCACCGCCGCGGTATCACCGAGCACGAGCACCTTCTTCACGCCGATGGCGTCCATCGCCTTCAACGTCGAGGCGCTGGGGCCGGCCGGGCTCGCGAGCAGCATCGGCCATCCCTTCGCGCCCGCGAGCGGCGACGCCGCCAGCGCGTCCGGGAAGTTGCCCCCCGTCGCCATGAAGCACGTGCCGTCGTAGCCCGGGCCGAGCAGGGCGACGGTGGCCTTCGCGATCAGCTGCGCCGTCTCGTAGCGGTCCCGGCCGCCCGTGCGCGCGACCTTGCCCGTGCCGAGCTCGCTGACAAGCGCGTCGAACACCTCGCGCCCCACGGCCGCCTCGCTGCCCAGCACGATCGCTTCCTTCGCGCCCAGCCGCCTCACCTCCGCGAGCAGCCCGGGCGGGAGCTGGTCCTTGCGGGTGAGCAGGATGGGCGCGCCCTTGGCGGCCGCCAGCGCTGCGCCGCCTGCCGCATCGGGCCAGTTCTGGCCGGACGCGATCACCACGGCGGGCGCGCCGTCCGGGAACGCCTCTTCGGACGCCGCAAGCGCGGTCCCGTACCGGTCGTCCCCTTCCGTCCGCTGCACGGAGGCGCTCGCGGGCAGGACCGTCACGGTCACGCTCGCGACGTCGCTGCCGCCCTGACCGTCGGTGACGGCGAAGGCGAACTCGTCCGTTCCGGTGAAGCCGGCGTTCGGCGCGTAGGTGAGGTCGGGAGCCGAGCCCAGCAGCGTGCCCGCGGTGGGCGGCGAGGCGGGCAGCCAAGTGAGCGGGTCGCCGTCCGCGTCGGTCGCGCTGAGGTGGATCGGCACAGAGACGCCGGCGGTCGTGGTGACCGAGACATCGTCGGCCGCGGGCGGCGCGTTCGTCGTCTCGACCGCGAGCACCAGGCTCGCGCCCGCCGTTCCGCCGTCGTCGTCCGTCACGGTCACCGTGACGGTGTAGGCGCCGGTGGCCTCGTACGAATGGCCGCCGCTCACTCGGCCGGTGCCGGCCGACTCGGTCACCACGCCGTCGCTCGAGGAGCCGTCGCCCCAGTCGATGCGCGCCGTGTGCGTGTCGAGCAGGCCCGGGTCGGCGAACGCGGCGAGATCGGTGGCGGGAAGGCTGAGCGAGTGGTCCAGCGTGACCGTGCGCGAAGCCGTCGCGGTCACGGCGGGCGGCACGTTGACGAACGTCACGTCCGCTTCGGCCGTGCCCGTGCCGCCGCGGCCGTCGCGCACCGTGAGCCGCACGCGACCGGCGAAGTCGTCGGGCTCGCAGAGCGCGAGCCGCCCGTTGTCGCCGAACGGCGAGCCGAGCGCCTCGCCGCCGAGGCTCCACGCGTACATGAGCGCGTTGCCGTCCGGGTCGCTCGAGGCGCTCGCGTCCAGCGAGACCGTCGAGCCCTCGTCCGCCACGTACGGCCCGCCCGCGTCGGCCGACGGATCGCCGTTGGCCTGCACCAGCACGAGGAAGCCCGCGGTCGTCTCGGCCGAGCCGTCCGACACCGTGACGACCGCCTCGTACGTCCCGTCGGCCGAGTATGCGTGCGTCGCGTCGATCGAGCCGGCCTGCGCCCAGCCGCCGCCTCCCGGAGTCGTGACGTTCACGTGCGCTGGCGCCGCCGCCGACCCGTCGCCCCAGTCGATCGTCGCCGAGACCGGATCGTCCCAGCCGGCGTCGCTGAACGCGACCTCGCCGGGCTGCCACGGCAGCCCGGCGGTCGTCGCCGTCGTGGTCGTTGGCGCGCTCACCTCAGGCGCGACGTTGGCTACCGTCACCGAGAACGTGTCTTCGGCCGACTGCCCGCCGACCGAGAGCGTCACCTTGGCGTCGTACGTGCCGCACTTCCCGTACGCGTGCGCCGCCTCGACGGTGCCCGTCGTCCCGCTGCCGCCGCACGCGCCGACCGAGTGCGTGCCGTCGCCCCAGTCGACGGTCGCCGTCGCCCCGATCGCGCTGTCTGCCGAGAAGTCGGCGGTCAACGACGCGACCTGCCCCTCGCTCACCGACGTGTCCTCGCCCGCCGAGATCGCCGGCGCCGAGCCGGTCGAGCCGCACACGACGAATGCGTCGTAGTCGGTGAAGTACGTGTCGAGATCGGTGCCCGCGTACACGAAGCCGGGGGTTACCGCGAGCACGGCCTTAGCCGAGGCGTCTTCCTGCTGCAGCTCCGGCGCGAACAGCGCCGGCGCTCCGAACGTCGCACCGAAGTCCGTGCTCGTGTAGACCGCGAGGCGCGGTACGTCCGCCTGCCCGCCTCCGCCCGGATCGACCCAGTGCTGCAGCAGGTGCGTCGCGACGTAGACGCTGTCGCCCTGCACGCGTATCGAGTCGTCGGTGAGGCCCCACGAGTGCTGCAGCGTCTGGGCGGGCGGCGTGGGCGCGACGCTCAGCAGGTTGAACGCAGGCCCGAAGGATGCGCCGCCGTCCGTGCTCGCCGCCGAGAAGTACGGATACGTGATCGGCGAGCCGTCGACGCGGCCCTGCCACACGAGCGTCACCTTGTCGCCGTTCATCAGGATGGCGGGCGGAGAGATCCCGAAGTCGCCCCTCCAGCCGCCGCTGATCGACTGCTCGCCCCCGAAGGTGACTCCGTAGTCGGCACTCGCCCTGACCTTGAGCCCCGCGGACGCCGTCGAGGCGCCGGCCACGAAGCAAACGCGCCCGCCCTCGGCGGCCACGTTCGGGTTGTAGCAGTTCGTGAGGATCACCTGCGCGGCCGAGAAGGTCGCGCCGCCGTCGCGGCTGACCGCGAGCGCGCCGTCCGGAGGGCCGAAGGTGTTGGTGTTGCCCCGCTGGAAGGCGACGTAGACGTCGTCGCCTTCGACCCGGAAGTGAGGGTCGCTCCCCACGGACCCGACGCCGTTCCACGGCCCTTCGACGATGTCGACCGGGCTCCCGAACGTGGCGCCGCCGTCCGTGCTCTTGAGCAGCACCAGCCCGTGGGTGGTCGAGGTGTAGCGCTCCATGACGACGTAGACCCTCTCGCCGTCCACCAGCCAGTGCGGGCGGTACAGCTTCGGGTAGACGCTCGTGGTCCACGAGGTGACCGTCGTGCTCGTGTCGAAAGACCCGCCGCCGTTCGTGCTCTTGTGCAGCACCAGACGGCTGTTCGAGCCGTCGATCCTCTCGCAGTGGAGCGTGTAGATCGTGTCACCCCGGAAGTCGAAGAACTTCGCGTCGTTGTAGTCCTGGCTCGAGCTGTCGACCTGCACCCCGCCGCCCAGGACGTCCCGCACCGGCTCCCACGTCGCGCCGCCGTCGAAGCTGCGCTTCAGCCGCAGGTGCTGGTTCGAGTCCCACAGAGTGTTCAGCTGCAGCCACCCGGCGTACAGCCTGCTGCCGTTCGCACCCAGCGACCAGGTACCGGGGTTGATGTCGTCCGGGCTGTTCGAGGGCTTGGGGAACGGATGGATGGCGCCCCACGCCGGCACGCCTCCGCCGCTCACGCCGACCGGCACCACCGGGTCCATCGCGAACGTCCCGCTGACGTCCTCGCCCGAGTTCACGCCGTCGCTCGCGACGACCTTCACCCGCGCCTTGCCGGTCACCGTCTGCCGGGTTGGGACGAACTCGCAGCTCGTGGCGGTGGTCGCGCCGCGAAGCGGCGCCCACGTCGCGCCGTCGTCGACCGAGAGCATCGGCAGGTAGCTGAGCGTGCCGCCGTCGGCGTCGGAGCCGCTCCAGCTCACAGTCACCGTCTCGCCCACGCTGAACCGGGTGCCCGCCGCCGGGGCCGCGATCGTCACCGTCGGCGCGTTCGGCGAGACGAGCACGGTGTCGAGTAGCGTGCCCTTGTAGACGAGCTCGATCTTCTCGGCACCGGTCACCCACGGCACCTTCACGGAGAACGCCGCGAAGTCGCCCCCGGTCATGCCGGCGAGCCCCGCCCCGGCGTGCGCGAACGACGGG
>JAJZPX010000176.1 GCA_021811025.1 Actinomycetes bacterium | reverse complement strand
CACGTGCGGCGTGACGGACTCGAAGATCCCGCGCACCGTCCGCGACAGCTCGCCGTAGCGCTCGAACCGCACCGGCGCCCAGATCGCATCGGGCGCAAGCCGCTTGGCGCGAGCGGAGGGCATCGCTGAGTGCACGCCGAAGGCGCGCGCCTCGTAGCTCGCCGCCGACACCACGCCTCGCTCGCCCGGGTGGCCCACAACGACCGGCTTGCCGCGCCATTCGGGATGGTCGAGCTGCTCGACGGCGGCGAAGAAGGCGTCCATGTCGACGTGCAGGACCGCCCTTCCTTGCCACCTGTCGCCTCGCTCGCCCATCGCTTGGAGTCTACGCGCCCCTCCGACGCGCGGCCAGCGGCGGCAGGGGCATCAGCCCGCCGAGGAGAGCACGTGCCGCCTGCGAGTGACGCGCATGTGGCGGCGCAGCGACGACAGCACCGCCGCGGCCGTCTCCTCCTCGTCCGGCGTCACCTCGATCTCCCGCGGCGAGAACTGCTGGCAATGCGCGGCTATGAGGAACACGTCCTTCAGCTGCTGTGGCGTGAACTCCAGCGGATCCGAGACGTACGTCCCGTCGAAGTACGCGCGGTCCAGCGCGCGTCCCCCTCGCTCCTCGCACGACCGGCCCTCGCACTCCTGCTTTGCGAGCCTCAGCGTGCGAACCAGGTACCCGTGGCGTACCAGGTGCAGCGCGACGCGCCCGTCGTCCGCCTCGATCACTGCCGAGCCGAACCTTCCGGTCGCCTCGCGCACGGTCGCGAGTCCCACGAGCCCGCGATCGAGCGCCTTGAGCGCCTCGCGGTAGCGAACCGCGTCGTCGTGGCGCCCCTCGCGCAGCGCCGCCTCGTGGCGTGACGCGATCCGCGCCCTCAGCCCCGCCGGATCGCCGTCCAGCGCGGCGAGCGCCCCGGCGACGCGCTGCCCGTAATCCTCCGCCTCGACACCTCCGACGCACGGGCTCGGGCAGTCCCGTCCTCGGTGAGCGCACTCCGTCCGACCTGTGCGTTTCGTGATGCGCGCTTCACACCGGCGGAGCCCGTACGCCTCGCGCAGCTGCTCGACCACTGCCTCGACCGCCCAGCGGTTCACGAACGGCCCGATCGCGACTCCGCCCTTCCTCGGCCGGTCCGATACTCGCACCGCCGGGAACCGGCTGGACGTGTCGACGTGGATGAGCGACGCGAAGTCGCCGCGCTGCGCGCTCACGTTATGGCGGGGCCGGTAGCGGTCGATCAGGCGGCTCTGGAGGAGGATGGCGTCCAGCGGCGAGCTGCACGCGATGTGCCGGACGGAGACCGTCTCGTCGCCGAGCCGCGGCCGTGTGGCTTCCGCGTTCACGTAGAAGTAGCTGCGCAGCCTCACGCGCAGGTTCTTCGCGCGCCCCACGTAGATGACCCGGCCGCGAGCGTCGCGCAGGAGGTAGATCCCGGCCTCGTCGGGGAGCCCGGTCGTCATGACCAGCTTGTGCGCCAGCGACTGCTGGCCGCCCATCCTGCAGTAGCGCGCGAGAGCGCCCGCCGTCCGCACCCCGGCGTCCTCCAGGCGCGGCATCATCGCCAGGAAGACCTCGGCCGTGGCCCGCGCGTCCGCGTCCGCCCGATGCGAAGGTCGCGTCTCGACCTCATACCGCTGCGCGAGAAGGCCGAGGTTGTACTTCCCGAGGTCGGGATCGAGACGCTTCGCCAGCGCGAGCGTGTCGAGCACGGGACGCGGGAAGGGGAGACCGGACGCGGTCTCGGAGTGGAAGTCGAGGAAGCCGAGATCGAAGCGGTAGTTGTGCGCGACGAGCACCGCTCCGTCGGCGAAAGCGCGGAACCGCTCGAAGACCTCGTCGATCGCCGGCGCCTCGGCCACCATGCGCTCGTTGATGCCGGTGAGGAGCTGCACGGAGTACGGTATGGGCTCGGTGGGGCGCACGAGCTCGCTGAACGTCGCGACGACGCGGCCGTCCTCGATCCTGGCCGCTCCGAGCTCGATGATGGAATTCCGGCCCGGCAGTGAGCCGGTCGTCTCGATGTCGACGGCGACGAAGGCGCCGGTTGTGAGATCAGTGTCGCTCAGCATCTAGTGGCTTGCCTGCGTGACGTGCCGGCCCCCGCGCTTCGAGGGACGCTCGGCTCACACGATGGTAGCACAGCGGGCGACCTCCGCTCGGACGAGTGGACCTTGGCCAATCCTCTAAAGCAGGACTAGCATCGGAACCGATAACCCTTGTTGTTGTTCCCACTTCGATCCGGACATTGGGGTGCCGCATGAGACTCGTCGTCATAGCCAGCGACTCCTCCGGCAGCATCAGCCTCGCCTCGGAGCGGGTGTTCGCCGACGCAGCGGAAGCCACGCGCGAGCTCGCGCGACTCCTCTCGGACGGCGCCGCCGACGGTTCGGCCTCGTTCTACACGGTCGACATCGACACGGCGGTCCCCGTGATCATCCTGCAGCAACCGGCGCCCCCACAGGCCGCGACCGGCCAAGAGTCCATCGGGGAGCCGCTCGCGGAGGAGCCGTCCGCGCCCTCCCCGGACGCCCAAGAGGTCCGGACGGTCCCAGTCGTGGCCGCGGAGCCGGACACGGAGCCGGCCGAGGCGCGCGAGCCGCGGCCCGGCGCGGAAGACGGCGCAGCGGCGCAGTGGCCGTGGGACCTCCCGGTGATACCCGACGAGGGCGCGATCGACGAGGTGCCCGAAGAGTCCAGCGCAGGCGAAGCGCAGGGCGGTCCTGCCAGCGAGGATGACGCCGCTCTCGACTCCCCGGCGGCCGAACCGGCGGAGCCGGAGGAGCCGGCGGCGGCAGAGTTCGGCGCGGTGTCGGGTTACGAGCAGGACGCGCAGCCGCAAGACCTCGTCGACGAGCCCGTCGCGGACGAACCGGCTCCGCCGCGGAGCGACCAGCCGGACGCTCCGGCCGCGCTCCCGCCCGAGACGCAGGCTGATGCGGCGGCGCCGGACGCCGGCGTGATCGTGCCGGTGGTGGTCGAGCCGCAGAGCGTCCTGGATGCCGGCGCCGCGCCTTCCTCTGGGGAGGAGAACTCCTCGCGCGTCTACGAGCCCGGGGCGCTCAACATGAACGAGTACACGTGCGACGACTGCGTATACGCGAACACTTGCCCCAACCACGGCCAGAAGAGGCCCGCGGAGTGCGGCTCGTTCCAGTGGAAGTCGGTCTGATCGTTTTCCAGGTTTTCCACGACATATCGGTGGTCAGGACCGACCCGCCTACGATATATTGTAGGCGGGTCGTTCGTTGGAGGGGTCCTTGCCGAGCCGCCGCGCACGCGTGTTCCCGTTCTCGGCCCTCGTCGGGCAGGAGACGCTCAAGACCGCTCTGCTCCTGAACGCGGTCGACCCCCGTGTAGGCGGCGTGCTGATCAGGGGCGAGAAGGGCACGGCGAAGTCCACCGCGGTCCGTGCGCTGGCCGGCCTTCTCCCCGAGATCGTCGCGATCGATGGCTGCCGGTTCTCGTGCGATCCGCTCGACCGGCGCTCCTGGTGCGAGGAGTGCTCTTCGGCGTACGCGAAGGGACGCCCGCCCACGACCAGGACGCGCCCCCACTTCGTCGAGCTGCCGGTCTCGGCGACCGAGGACCGCGTCGTGGGGACGCTGGATCTCGAGCACGCGCTCAAGCACGGAGAACGCCGTTTCGAGCCCGGTCTTCTCGCCGACGCGAACCGCGGCGTGCTCTACGTCGACGAGGTCAACCTCCTCGAGGATCACCTCGTGGACACGCTGCTGGATGCCGCCGCGATGGGCGTGAACGTAGTGGAGCGCGAAGGTGTGGCGTTCGCGCACCCGGCGCGGTTCATCCTCGTCGGGACGATGAACCCCGAGGAGGGCGAGGTGCGGCCTCAGCTGCTCGACCGCTTCGGCCTGTGCGTCGACGTCGCGGGCCTCGAGTCCGCCGCCGAACGGGTCGACGTGATCAGGCGCCGCCGAGCGTTCGAGGACGACCCGGACGCTTTCCTGCGGGAATGGCAGCCGGCCGACCGTTCCGTGGCGGAGCGCATCGCCGCCGCGCAGGCTCGCCTGCCGCGCACGGACCTGCCCGATGACCTGCTGTTCCTCATCGCCGCCGTTTCGGCCGAGATGGGCGTGGACGGGCATCGCGCCGATCTCGTGATGGCACGAGCGGCCACCGCCCTAGCAGCGCTCGAGGCCGCGATTGTCGTGAACCCGGCCCACGTGCGCCGGGTCGCGCCGCTCGTGCTCGCGCACAGGCTGCGCCGCCGCCCCTTCGAGGACGTCGCGCTCGATGCCGCGAGGCTCGATGCCGTGGTGGGCATCGGAGGGGGAGACGCCGACGGCGGCTCGCCGGCAGGACCGTCCCTTCCGGGCGGCAGTACGGACGACGCGCCCTCCGCCATGCTCGCCCTCATCCAGACAGCAGAGGCGGGGGCGGCAAGCGCAGACCCCTCCGAACGCCTGGATGCCGGCATGGACCGTCTCCGGCGAAGCGCAGCCGGGCGCCGCCAGGAGACGCGCACCGATGACGGCCGCGGCCGGTACGTGCGGGCCGAGCCGCTCGCCCCCGGTGTAAGGCCCGACATCGCCCTCGACGCCACAATCCGCGCGGCCGCGCCCTTCCAGCTCGATCGCGAAGGCGACATGGCGGTGCGCATCGAACGCCAGGACGTGCGGAACAAGGTGCGCAAGCGCAGGGTGGGGGCATCGATCGTGTTCTGCGTCGACGCGAGCGGCTCGATGGGCGCATCGGCGAGGATGGAGGCGACCAAGTCCGCCGTCCTGGACCTGCTCGTCGACGCGTACCAGCGCAGGGACCGGGTCGGGCTCGTCTCCTTCCGCGGAGATGCCGCGGAGCTCCTTCTCTCGCCGACCGGCAGCGTCGAGCTGGCGCAGCTCAAGCTTCGCGACCTTCACACCGGAGGCGCGACGCCTCTGGCCCACGGCATCATGAGGTCCCTCGAAGTGCTGGCCGACGAGACGCGCCGCAACGAGTCCGCGGTCCCGTGGCTGGTGCTCGTCACCGACGGCCGGGCGAACGTTGGGATAGCGGGAGGTCTCGGCAGCGAGGACGCGCGCGCGGCGGCGGCGAAGGTCCGCGACTCGCGCGTGCACTCCATGGTCATCGACACGACGGGTCCCGCGGGGTCAGCGGCGGCGCGAGAGCTCGCCCGGCTGGCCGGCGGGGAGTACGTCCGCCTGGACAAC
>JAJZPX010000175.1 GCA_021811025.1 Actinomycetes bacterium | reverse complement strand
CGAGCGGGCGCATGTGGAGGGCGACCGGGACGGAGCCGGCCTGGTGGAAGGCGATGAGGCTGATCGCCTTGGGCTTGACCGGCAGGTACAGCGGAAGGCTCCGGTACATCGCGAAGATCGGCGTGGCGATCGGCACGGCGGTCACCTTGAGGTCCGTGCGCGGCACGAAGACGGGCGTGGAGGCCGGCTTGGGCGGGACCGGCCGACGCTTCGGCACCGGGCGCGCGTTGACGACGGCGAGCCAGAGCGCTGCCGACACGAGCGCGACGGCCGCGGCCAGGGTCAGCGCGAGGCGCGCTCGACTCCGCGCGAGGCCGGCTTCCATCGATCCATCATCCATGCTCACAGGCCCCTCTGCCTGCACCAGTGTCCTTCGTCACTATAGGTGAAGCCGGCTAAAGGCGGGCTTGGCACACTCCGATAACTGGAGTGTCGGGAGGCCTAGGCTTCGAAGACAAGACCAAGAACTCCTGACATGAGGAAACCGGCCCTTCCGCGTGGCGCCCCTCCACAACGGGGCCGGTTTCTTCTTCAGAGCCCGGGCCGACGAAGTAGGCCCGGGCTCTCTTTCCGCGCGAGCGTCTCGCGGCGCGATCTCCACGGACGGTCCTAGTGCCTGCTTGCGGAAGTCCGCAAGCAGGCACTAGCGCGTCTGGCCGGTGAAGTCGAACTTCTCGAGGAGCAGCGGCGGGACGAACGGAGGAGACCCCTCGTCTCCGGCGTAGCGCCGGTGCTCGCCCACCGCGAGCACGTTCGCGAGCGCCTCGACCGCGCTCTGCGTGAAGCGCAGGTTCTTCACGGGCCGCCCCAGCTTGCCGTCCTCGATGAGGAAGGTGCCGTCGCGCGTCATGCCGGTGAGGACGGCGCGGGTGGGGTCCTCGACGTTCACGTAGTGGAACCGCGTGACGTACACTCCGCGCTTCACCGACGCGATCATCTCGTCCTCGGACGCGTCGCCCGCGGCGAGCCGGAGGTTCAGCGGCATGGGGCCGAACGTGTTGGGCGCCGGCAGCGCGCCGCCCGTGTTCTCCGCGCCAGTGCGCGCCGCCCAGTAGCTGTCGGTCACCGGGCCCACCACCACGCCCTCGCGCACGAGCTCGATGGGCCGCTTCGGCATGCCCTCGAAGTCGAACGTCATGCCGAGCGCGTCGCCGGCGAGCGCGTCGTCGGCGATCGTGACGCGCTCCGAGAGGACCTTCTCGCCGAGGTGCCCGGTCATGAAGCTGCTTCCCTCGGCCACCGCCTTGGCCGAGAAGCCCGTGTACGCGAGGAAGTCCAGCATCGTCGCGACCGCGTCCGGGGCGAGGACGACGGTGTGCGTCCCCGGGTCGAGCGAGCCCGGGTCCGCCGAGCGCTCGGCCAGCGAGGCCGCGGCCTCGCCGAGCTCCTCGGCCGAAAGCGCGTCCGCGTCGTCGCCCGTGAAGTCCGCCCACCCCGAGCCGCTGTCGCCCATCGACAGCACGCTCGCGCGCACCTCCGTGAGCGGCATCGCCACGCGCACGCCGAGCGAGTTGGCGACCGCGACCGTCGTGGCCGACGCCTCCACGCGCCCGGCCGCCGTAAGCCCGCGCATTCGCGACTGGTCGATGAGGTCGCGAGCGGCTTCCGCCCGACGCTGCGCGTCGAACTCCAGCGTCGAGTCTCGCACGCGGTCGCGCTGCTCGATCGGCTGCGGCGCGGGGAGGCCGGGGAAGTCGGGGTCCTCGACGGCGTTGCGCGCCGCGACGACCGCGTTCGCGCAGCACTCGGCGATGCCGTCGTCGTCCATGCGGTTCGTGCCCGCCACGCCGACGCGTTTCCCGAGCACCGCGCGCACGGAGACCTGCAGGTTCTCCTCGCCGACGTTCTGGTGGATGCGGTTGTCCGCGAAGCGCGTGAGGTACGAGGCGGTGGAGTAGACGAGGACCTCGGCCTGGTCCGCCTGGGTGAGGCCGAGGCATCGCTCGGCGAGGCGCAGCGCGTCTTCGCGCGACAGCGAGTTCATCGCCCCACCCCCACCTGCACGTCGCGGAAGCGCGCGGGCGCTGCGCCGTGGGCGACGTGCGCGATCTGCATTGGCTGTCCCTTGCCGCAGTTGGGCAGGCCCCACACGCGCCACTCCTCGGGCCCGCAAACCGCGTCGCAGCTGCCCCAGAACTTCGGCGTGATGCCGGTGTAGTTCGGGCGCTTGATCATCGCGCCGCGCTTGCCGTTGCGGATCTCCCAGCCGATCTCGGTCGCGAACTGGAAGTTGAGCCGCTTGTCGTCGATCGACCAGCTGTTGTTCGTCTCGAGGTAGATGCCTTCCTTCGTGTCGGCGATGAGGTCCTCGAGGCTGCCGGCCGCGCCCGGCTCGAGCGAGACGGTCGTCATGCGGATGAGCGGGATGCGGTTCCAGCCGTCCGCCCGCATGCACCCGTTGCTCGCTCGGCCGAGCACGAGCGCGCTCTCGCGCGACGTGAGGAAGCCGTGGAAGAGCCCGCGCTCGATTATCGCCTCGCGCTGCGCCGGCACGCCCTCGTCGTCCCACCCGAAGCTGCCGAGGGAGCCGGCGACGGTGGCGTCGGCCGTCACGGTCACGTGCTCCGAGCCGTACCGAAGCTTGCCGGCGTCCGCCAGCGTGAGGAAGCTGGTGCCCGCGAAGGCGGCCTCGTCGCCCAGCACGCGGTCGAGCTCCGTGGGGTGCCCGATCGACTCGTGCACCTGCAGCCCGAGCTGGCTGCCGTCGATGACGATCGTGGTGGTGGTCGCGGGGCACTCCTTCGCCCGCAACAGCGCCGCGGCCTCTTCCGCGACGCGCGGGGCGTGCGCGGAGAGGTCGAGCGCGGTGACGACCTCCCAGCCGCCCTGCAGGTGCTGCCCTCCGTGGCTGTTGGGGTAGCTGCGCGAGAGCACCTCGCCCTCGCCGACGGCGTACGCCGTGATGCCGGCCCCGGACTCGACGTAGCTCTGCTCGATGAAGCTGCCGAGGGTCGAGGCGAACGTCTTCGACAGCTTCACGAAGCCCATCGTGGCCTCGGTGATCTTGACCGCGTCCTGAGTCCGCAGCGCCGCGTCCGCGTCGAGCAGCACCGCCAGCTTCTCGTCGACGCCGATCGCGAACGGGTCGATCTCGAACGGGCCCGACCAGCGCCCCTCGAACGCCCCGACGGGCGACAGCTCCACCGGCTTCCCGGCGGCCATGCCCGACGCCTTCGCGATCGCGACCGCCTCGCGCGCGATCCGCTCGGCCGCGTCGAAGGTCACCTCGGACGACGAGGAGAAGCCCCAGCAGCCGTCGGCGATCACCCGCACGCCGAAGCCGAAGGAACTCGAGGACTCGATCGCCTCCACTCGCCCGGTTCTGACCGACAGCGACTGATCGGAGCGGTCCACCACTCGGACGTCGGCGTAGGAAGCGCCTGCCAGCGCGGCGGCTTCGAGACAGGCGTCGGTGAACGGACGCAAACTCACGGGCACCCCTCCTCGTCAGGATGTGTACCCCCGGCGGCGGGCAGCGACGCTAGTTGGGGAGCAGGCTGCCCGGGTTCGGGGCGGGCGAGCCGACGCCCCAGATCGGGCCGACCCTCGGCAGCCACGGGTACCGGCGCGCGCCGGCGAAGTCGCTGCGCGACGACAGCCGGGCGACGCGGACGTAGCTGCCGGTGTGGGGCGCCTCGATGAAGTAGTCGTTGCCCATGTAGATGCCGACGTGGTGCACCGGGTTGCCGAAGAAGACGACGTCGTTCGGCTGGAGGTTCTGCGGCGCGACCGGCAGCCCGAGCAGGAACTGCGACCCGGAGTAGTGCGGCAGGACGACGCCGTGCTGGGCGAAGACGTACATCACGAGACCGGAGCAGTCGAAACCGGACGGATCGGCGCCGCCCCAGACGTACGGGATGCCGTGGTACGCGAGCGCGGTCTCGACGGGTGAGCCGGGCTGGACGACGACGCCTACTCCCGCGGCGCCCGCGAGGATCTGCTTGAGGAGAGCGGCCTGCTCGGCCTGGCGCTGCGTGGACTGCTGCCCGAGCAGCTGCAGCAGGTCCGCCTGCGCCGAGGCCAGCATCTGCTGGCGCTCCTGGATGCGGAGCTGGATCTCGATGCGCCGGGCCTTGAGCTGGAACTCCAGCTGTTCGGCCTGCAGCTTCGCGTCCTTGAGGTCGAGCAGCGACTGCTGAATGCTGTCGCGCTGGTTGCCGAGCGTCTCGGCGAGGTTCGCGTCCTTCTCGCTGACGAGGTTGAGGAACGTGACCCGGCGGACGAAGTCCGCGAGGTTCTCGCTGTCGAGCAGCACGTCGAGGGCATCCAGCGTACTGCCCTGGTACATGATGCGGATGCGCGCCTCGAGCAGGGCGAGCTGCTCCTGGTACGCGGCCTGCGCGTTCTCGAGGTCCTTCTGCGTGACTTCGAGCTTCTTCTTCGTCTGCGCGAGCTGCTCGTTCGCGGCGTTGTACCGCTCCGACGCGATCTCCAGCTCGGCGTCCAGCGCGTCGAGCTGCGTCTGCAGGGCGTCGAGGCGCGCCTGGCGCTTGGCCAGCTCCTCGCGGAACTTCTTCTGCTCGGGCGTGAGCGGTGCGGGGATGGCCGAGCCGGTGTCGGACGAGGAACCCGTTGCCGTGTCCGGTGCGGCCTTCGGCGAGGTCTTCGGGGCGGGAGTGGGGGTGGGGTCGGGAGCGGGCGCCGTGGTGCCGCTTCCGCTGCCGGTCGTGTCCGTGGAGGGAGCGCCGAAGGCGAGCGCCGGAGCGAGGGAGATCGCCGCGAGAAGCAGCGCGACGATGGTGCGATATGCCAGCTTGTGGTGCAGACGCATCCGCCGAACCCTTCACATGAGGACGCGCAACAACAGAGACGCTAGCGCGCCCGGAAGCCCAGAATAGCAGGTCGTGACGGATAGTACCAATTGCTCTGGGGGTCCAAGCAGGGATTACACGAGAACTCCACAACCTTGGCCGCTCGGCGGCGGACACACCCGTGTCCGTCCGCCGTCCGCCGTCCGCCGGGCGCTCGTTCGGGTTGCGGGCCTCCGCGGGCCCGTGGTATAGTCACTCTCCGCCGCGAGAGCGGCCGCATATTGCGGGGTGGAGCAGTCTGGTAGCTCGTCGGGCTCATAACCCGAAGGTCGTCGGTTCAAATCCGGCCCCCGCTACCAAGAAAAGAGCAGGTCAGGTACCGGAAACGGTGCCTGGCCTGTTTGCTTGTCGGGGGCTGTGTCTAAC
>JAJZPX010000174.1 GCA_021811025.1 Actinomycetes bacterium | reverse complement strand
CCGCGCGGGGGAGAAGAGCGCGTCGACCTCGGGAGTCCCCGCGGGCGACGGCTCGCCCATCTCGCGCAGCAGCTCGGCGATGTCGATGACGTGCCGCTCGTGGTCGTCACGCATGGCCTCGAGCGACCGGCGCAGCGCCTCGTCGCGGATGCGCTCGAGGCCCCCGTCGTAGCCGCTCACGGCGTGCACCTCCATGTGCAGAACGCGGCCGAGGTGCTCGATCTGGAGTCGCTTGTTCATCCCCGCACCCTCCCGTCGTCGCGGCACGCACGTTCATTCCCCCGCCCTCGGCCGCTCAAGCCGCCGTCCGTCGGGCGCCGGCCGCCCCCGCCCGGGGCGGGCAGGGAATCAACGCCGAGTCGGCAGGGGGGAGTGAGGGCCGGATGGAGCGGACGAGGGTCTGGTGGCGCCGGAGCGAGGCGGCTGAGCGCGCAGGCGCAGTGAACGTGGGGGACGCCGAGCGGCTGGCGTCGGCCGCGCTCGGGGCGCTCCTCATCGCGCTGGGACTGCGGCGGCGGGGGGCGGCGGGCGCCGCGCTCGGGGCGCTCGGCGGGCTCGCGGCCGCGCGGGCGGCCACCGGGCACTCGCGCGTGTACGAGGCGACGGGAGTCAGCTCGGCGCCCCTCGAGCGGGGTGCCGGCGTCGGCATCGACGAGAGCGTGACCGTCGCCGCACCGGTGTCCGAGGTGTACGGGCCCTGGGCGGAGCCGGTTCGCCTCCCGCGCTACTTGCGCTTCGTGCGCTCGGTCGACGAGGTCGCGCCCGGCGTGACGCACTGGGTGGTCGAGGTCGCGGGGCAGCCGCTCGAGTGGGACGCCGAGGTGATCGAGCAGCGCGAGAACGAGGTGGTCGCGTGGCGTACGCTCCCCGGGTCGCAGGTGGGGCAATCGGGGTCGGTGCATTTCCGCGAGGTCGCCGGCCGCGGCACGGAGGTGCGGCTGAGGCTGCGGTTCGTCCCGCCCGCCGCCGCCGGCTTCGCCGCCGCTCGCCTGCTGCGGCGGCTCGAGGACCGCGACGTGGCGGAAGAGCTGCGCCGCTTCAAGAGCATCGTCGAGGCGGGCGAGGCTCCGACGACGGAGGGGCAGCCGTCCGCGGGGCCCGGCGGACGAGAGCGCCCGCCGCTCGTGGCGACCGCGCCCGTGAAGACCCGCGTCGAGCCGCGCGGGCCGGCGGGGGAGGGGTGAGCCGTGATGCGAGCCGTGTGCTGGCACGGGAAGGGCGACGTCCGCGTCGCCGACGTGCCCGAGCCTGCGATCGTCAACGAGCGCGACGCCGTCATCGGGGTGACGAGCACGTCGATCTGCGGCAGCGACCTGCACGCGTACGACGGGTACGCGCCCACCATGCGCGTGGGAGGGGTGCTCGGGCATGAGTTCATGGGCGAGGTGGTCGAGATCGGGCCGGGAGTGCGCGGCCTCGAGCCCGGCGACCGCGTCGTCGTCCCGTTCGACGTCGCTTGCGGCCGTTGCTTCTTCTGCCGGCGCGGGCTCTTCTCGCTGTGCGACGACTCCAACCCCGCCTCCTGGATCGCCGGCCAGACGTACGGCTACTCGCCCGGCGGGCGGTTCGGCTCGCCCGAGGCGCTCGGAGGATACGCAGGAGGGCAGGCGGAATACGTGCGCGTGCCGCTGGCGGACGTCGACCACGTGAAGGTCCCCGAGGGCCTCGCGGACGACCAGGTGCTGTTCCTGTCGGACGCCTTCCCGGCGGGGTGGCAGGCGGCGGAGCAGTGCGGCATCCGGCCGGGGAGCGTGATCGCAGTCTGGGGATGCGGCGCGGTAGGGCAGTTCGCGATCCGCTCGGCGCTGCTCATGGGCGCGTCGCGCGTTATCGCGATCGACCGCTTCGGCCCGCGGCTCGCCATGGCCGAGGCGGGAGGGGCGGAGACGATCGACTACACGCGGACGGACGTGCGGGAGGCGCTGCGCGACATGACCGCGGGGCTGGGGCCGGACGCGTGCATCGACGCGGCGGGCATGGAGGCGCACGGGCTCGGGCTCGAGTACGCGTATGACCGCGCGAAGGACGCCGCGGGGCTCGAGACGGGCAGGCCGACGGCGCTGCGCGAGGCGATCGAAGCGTGCCGAAAGGGCGGCGTGGTGTCGGTGGCCGGCGAGTACGAGGGCAGCGTCGGCACGTTCCCGATGGGCGCGCTGTGGGGCAAGGGGCTGACGCTGAAGGCGGGTCCGACGCACGCGCAGCGCTACATGAGGCCGCTGCTGGAGCGGATCGAGGGCGGCGAGATCGACCCGAGCTTCGTGGTCACGCACACGCTCCCGCTCGACGACGCCCCGGCGGCGTACGAGATGTTCCGCGACAAGACCGACGCGTGCGTGAAGGTCGTGCTGAAGCCGTGACAGGGGAGGTCCGTATGGACACTCGCGCACTCGCTCCGAGCGAGGACCACCGGGTGGGGAAGGACGAGGCGGTCGAGACGATGCGGCGAGTCCTCGAGGAGGCCGACGTCAAGCGCGTGAGCGTGCGTGACGCGCACGGGCACACGATGCTCGAGGTGCCCGTGCGAGCGGACGAGGTGGGACTGGTGATGGCGCCCGTGGTGGCGGCGACGAAGGCCGTGGCCGACACCGTGGGCGAGGTGGTGCTCCGCGTCGAGAAGGAGGCCGAGCTGCCGCCCGAGGGCGGGACGCGCGCGAGCATCCGCGAGCGCGAGCGTGCGGGTGCACGCCGGCAGGCCACCGGCGCCGAGCTGCAGGACGACATCACCCCGGAGGAGGTGGCGCAGGCGCCGACCCGGGTCACCGCCGAGGACGCGGAGCGCATCGAGGAGGCCAACGCGGTGCCGGAGGGGAGCGAGTCGGCCGTCGAGCGCATCGAGCCCGAGCCTTCAGGCGAGCCGGAGCTCGAGGGCACCGGCAAGCCTCCGAAGTACCGGCAGCGGTAGCGCGCGACGTGCTAGGCTCGCGGCCTTCTACTTCGATGTCTCGAACCGCTTCCCGTCGTCGCGGCACATCAGCTGGACGACCTCGCGGCCGGCCTGCGCGGCGCCCGGCAGTCCCCCCGGCCCGTTCGTCCACATGCTCGCCATGTAGAAGTCGGCGAGCCCGGGCACGCTCTTCCTCATCCGGATCAGCGGCTTCGACGGCGTCGGTATCCACGTCATGTATGTGCCGTGCCAGTCCCCGGTGTAGCGCTCCCAGGTCACCGGCGTCGCGACGTCCGTCATCTCGATCTTCGACGTGAACCCCGGCTTTCGCTGCTCGATCTGCTCGCGAACGAACGCCGCGATCCGCTCCTTCTCCGCCTTGTACGCGGCACGGTCGTCCAGCAGCGGCTCCCAATGCGACCAGTCGGTGTTGAGCATCGCGATCACCACCGACTTCCCCGGAGGCGCTAGCGACGGGTCGTGGCACTGGTTGCGCACGCTCATCATCGTGATCGTCCGCCCCGCCACCTCGAACGGCCGCTCGAGCTCGTAGAACGTCCCCGCGCAGCTGATCTCGGACGAGAAGTCCATGCCGACGCCGAACGCGACGTGGACGATCGGCGGGAACAGCTTCCCGGTCTCGAGTAGCTCGCGGTGCACGGGATCGATGCGGCTCCCGTCGAGCATGGAGAAAAGGGTCGTCCGCATGTCGCACGCCGAGACCACCCGCTCGGCGGCGATCTCCTCGCCGTCCGCGAGCCGCACGCCCGTGGCGCGTCCGTCGCGTTCGAGGACCTTGGTCACGCGAGAGCCGTAGACCGCACGGCCGCCGAGGTCGAGGAAGCGCCGCTCGATCGTCCGCGCGAACTCGAGCGAGCCGCCGAGCATGTAGCCGGTCGTGCCGCTGCCCAGGATGCCGAGGACCATCAGGATCCCCAGGGCGCGCTCGGACGGATCGTTCATGCAGTTCGCGAACGAGGAGCGCAGGAACGGGTCGCTGAACCGGTCGCCGAGCTGCTGCAGCGTGAGGCGTCCGAGCCTGGCCATCGGGATGAGCGAGGGCGCCATCCGCAGTACCGACTTGGCGTCGTCCCACCGGCTCGTCAGCTCGAACGGCTTCCCGAGCGGCATGCGCATCTTCGAGAGCGCCCCAATGTCCTCGCACAGGCTTCGCGCCGCCCGGACGTCCCTCGGGGACAGCTCGACGAGGTGCCGCTCGAACCGCTCGAGGTCCGTATAGCAGTGGAGCCGCCTCCCGTCACGTCCGTGGAAGTCGGCGTAGACGTCATAGTAGATGTAGTCCTTGCCCTGGACCGCGCCGAGCTCCTCCCAGACGGAGTACAGCTCCCCGCTGCCCGGCCGCGACCCGACGAGCCACTCGAGGCACCCGTCGATCGTGTAGCCGCCGCGCTTCCACGCCGTGCACATCCCGCCGGGCTGCGTGTGGCTCTCGTGGATCTCGACATCGTATCCGTTCATCCGGGCGTAGCAGCCTGCCGACAGCCCGGCGATCCCCGCCCCGATGATGACGAGCTTCTTCTCCACGCCCGAGACCTCCCCCGATAGCCTCCGGTACCCGCACCCCAGTCTACTGCTGTCGCCTGTGATAGTCTCGGCACCGACCCCCTTCGGCCGAAAGGACGTCGATGCCCCGCCGCGCGCTCGCCTCCGACAATTGGGCCGGTGCCCATCCTGACGTGCTGGCAGCGCTCGCCGAGGCGAACGCGGGCCACGCTCTGGCGTACGGCTACGACGAGTGGACCGAGCGCGCGGTCGGCGCGTTCCGCGCGCACTTCGGCGAGGGCGCCGAAGTGTTCTGGGCGTTCAATGGCACCGGGGCGAACGTCACGGCGCTGCAGGCGTGCGTGCACAGGTGGGGCGCGGTGATATGCCCCGAGACGGCGCACATCGCGACCGACGAGTGCGGGGCTCCCGAGCGGTTCCTCGGCGGCGGCAGGGTGCTCGCGGTACGGACGCCCGACGGCAAGCTGACGCCCGAGCTCGTCGAGCCGCTGCTGCACGGCTTCGGCAACGAGCACCACAGCCAGCCCGAGGCCGTCTCGATCACGCAGTCGACCGAGCTCGGCACCGTCTACGCGCCCGAGGAGGTGCGCGCGCTCGCGGAGCAGGCGCACGCGTATGGGCTTCGCCTGCACGTGGACGGCGCGCGTCTCGCGAACGCCGCCGCGTCGCTCGGGCTGCCCTTGCGCGCGTTCACGACGGACGCCGGGGTCGACGTCCTGTCGTTCGGAGGCACGAAGAACGGCGCGATGCTCGCGGAGGCGGTCGTCTTCCTCGACTCGGCG
>JAJZPX010000173.1 GCA_021811025.1 Actinomycetes bacterium | reverse complement strand
CGAGGACCTCGACGCGATCCCCTCGCCGTACCTCACCGGCGTGCTCGTGCCGCGAGAGGGGTCGGCGTACCTCGAGACGTACCGGGGCTGCCCGCACCGGTGCGGCTACTGCTACGAGGGCAAAGGCTATCCGCGGATCCGCAGCTTCAGCCGCGAGCGCGTAGCGGCCGAGGTGGAGGCGGTGGCATCGGCCATCGACACGTTCTCGTTCATCGACCCCGTCTTCAACCTGACGCCCGACAGGCTCGAATGGCTGTCGAGCCTCCTCGCGCCGTGGGCGGCGCGAGGGAAGCGGCTGCACACGGTCGAGGTCGACATCGAGCGCATCGGCGCGGAGGAGGCCGCGCTGCTCGCGCGGGCAGGCGCGGCCTCGGTCGAGACGGGGCCGCAGTCCGTCGGCGACGAGGCGCTCGCCGTCTGCCGCCGCGGCTTCGACCGCGAGCGGTTCGCTGCCGGGGTCGCGGCGTGCAAGGCCGCCGGGATCGCGGTCGAATGCGACCTCATCATCGGCCTGCCGGGCGACGACGCGTACGACGTCCTCGCCGGTCTGCGCTTCATCGTCGGCGTCGACCCAGGGATCGTGCAGTCGTCCACGCTGCACGTGCTGCCGGGGACCGACCTGTGGGACCGCGCTGAGGAGCTGGGCCTGCGATACGAGCCGCAGCCGCCGCACGAGGTGATCGCGACGCGCGGGATTGAGTACGCGGACTTGCGCCGGATCGAGATCATGTCGCTCGCGCTCACCACCGCGTACCGGGCGCGACTCGAGTAGGGAAAGGAGCCGCATCACGTGACGGACGAGGTCAGCAAGCGGGCACGATCGATCCGCCCGTTCGTGGTGATGGACGTCGTGGCGCGCGCGAAGGCGATGGATGCGGCCGGCATGGACGTCGTCCACCTTGAGATCGGCGATCCGGACTTCCCGACGCCCGACGTCATCCTGCGCGCCGCCGAGCGCGCGATGGAGGCCGGCGACACGGGCTACACGCAGTCTCTCGGCCTGCCGACGCTGCGCGACGCGATCTCGGCGCACCATCAGGCGGCGTACAGGGTGAGCCTCGATCCGGACGACGTCATCGTGACCCAGGGCACCTCTCCCGCGATGCTGCTGCTCTTCGGGGCGCTGCTCGATCCGGGTGACGAGGTCGTGATGCCGGACCCGTGCTATCCCGCGTACCCGAACTACGTGAGCTTCCTCGGGGGCGTCCCCGTCCCGCTGAAGGTGCGCGCGGAGGACTGCTTCCGCTACGACGCCGACGAGCTGCGACGCGCGGTCACGCCACGCACGAAGGCGATCATGCTCACCTCGCCAAGCAATCCCACGGGCGCGATCTACACCACGGACGCGCTGCGCGAGATCGCCGCGATCGCGGAGGAGACCGGCACGTGGATCGCGAGCGACGAGATCTACCACGGGCTGAACTTCTCGGGCGAGCGCGATCACACCATCCGCGAGTACACCGACCGCTGCTTCGTGCTGAACGGCTTCTCGAAGGCGTACGCGATGACCGGATGGAGGCTCGGGTACCTCATCGCACCGCGCGAGTTCGTCCGGCCGGCCGAGGAGATCCAGCAGAACTTCTTCCTGTGCGCGAACCACTTCGTGCAGGAGGCGGGGACGGTCGCGCTGACGCAGGCGCAGGACGACGTCCGGCGGATGCGCGACGTCTACGACGAGCGCCGGCGTTACCTCGTTCCCGCCCTGCGCGAGCTCGGGCTGGTCATCGCGTGCGAGCCCGCCGGCGCCTTCTACGTGTTCGCGGACGCGCGAAGGTGGGGGAGCGACTCGCTCGCGCTCTCCGAGCGCCTGCTTGCCGAGGCGAGAGTGGCGGTGGCTCCCGGCGTCGACTTCGGCTTCGGCGGCGAGGGCTTCCTGCGCTTCAGCTATGCGACCTCGCTGGAGCGGCTGCGGGAGGGCGTAGACAGGATGCGCCGCTGGGCGGCGTCGTGACCGGGGGCACACAGGTCGCGCCTCCGGTCGCCGATGACGCGTCCGGGAGCCTTCGGTTACGGTATGATAGGGAACGGTCGACGGCACGGGGATTGCTCGACCGGCACGGGCAAGTGCCGAGGAGAGGGAGCGCGTGAGCGACACCTGGAGCAAGGCCGATCTGCACATCCACAGCGACCAGAGCGACGGCCTGGCGTCGATACCGGAGATCATGGACTACGTCGCCGAGAAGACGGATCTCCGCGTCATCGCCATCACCGACCACAACACGATCGAGGGTGCGCTGTTCGCGAAGTCCCTCGAGGACATGTACGACTTCGAGGTAGTCGTCGGCGAGGAGATCAGCTCGACCTCGGGGCACGTCCTCGGTCTGTTCCTCAAGGAGTACGTGCCGCCGCGGCTGACCCCGATGGAGACCATCGCGCGCATTACCGAGCAGGGCGGCATCGCGATCATCCCGCACCCGTTCGCGAACCGGGCGTTCGGTCCGTTCGGCCTCAAGGGCATGGGCAAGGCGCTGAACGGGCTCGCGTACCAGGCGCTCGAGGTCTTCAACGCATCGCCGTACCTGATGCTCGCGAACCGTCTGGCGGCCAAGTTCTTCGCGGGCGGCCAGGGGATCGCCGCCACCGGCGGCAGCGACGCGCACGTGCTCAAGGCGATCGGCCTCGGCCACACCATGTTCCGCGGCACGACGGCGCAGGACCTCCGGGCGAGCATCGAGAACCTCGAGACGTACGCATCGGCCGAGAAGGGCCAGCTGCAGCTCGCGCTGCGCTACATCTTCCGGTATCCCCAGATCCGCAGGCTCCAGAGCTGGAACTGGGAGCGCTGCAAGGCCGGACGCCCCTAGGCCCGAAGCTCGCGCGCCGCTTCGCGCACCTTCTCGGCGACGGCCGCGACGATCGCGGGATCGTCACCCCATGCCGGCAGCACCTGCACGACCGCGGTCTTCGAGACCCGCGCCTGTTCCACGGCATCGGGGATGTCGATGAGAGTGCCGCGCGTCTCGGCCGGCATCGACGCGGGCACCACAAGGATCCTCCGGCACCCGAGCGCGGCGAGGTGGCGGACCGCCTCGGTCACGCCCGGCTCCTGCCACTCCGCCCATGCCGGCCGGACGTGCGTTTCGTCGAAGCCCCGTTCGACGAGCATCGCCCGGATCCTCTGGCTGAAGCATGTCTCCTGCTCCGCGCGAACGGGGTCGGAGCTGTCGAGCTCCGGCGGCTGTCCTTGAGCGACGAGAGCGACGCCGACGTCCGAGACGTCCGAACCCTCGAGAGAAGCGGCGACCCGATCCGTGACGTGCTCGGCCAGCGCCGCCGACGACCACAGAGCGTCCGCGAACGCGACACGAACGCCGGCCGAGGCGGGACGCAGCTCCTCGAGGCGCCGGTGGGCGTGGATGCTTGCCGTGGCCTCGGAGACCGCGAGCGGCGCCACGACGAAGTCCCGGTGCCCGGCAGCCACCGCTTCGCGGACTGCGTCGTCCAGCCGGGACCGGCCGCGGCACCACGCGGTCGTCACCGCGACGAAGCCGTCGGCGTCGAGCGCGCGGCGCAGTCCCTCGGCAACGCCCTCGCAGGTGTAGCGAGCAGGGCTGCGGCCGATCGCGCGGTAACGCGACTTCTCGGACGCGAAGATGAAGGCGCGCATGGTCTCCGGAGGCAGCTGGACTCCCGCGTCCGAGAGGTCGCGCAACTCCTCAGCGATCTCGCGCGGGTCGTAATCGGGAGGCTCCGCGTCGGCGAGCAGCACCGCCACGAGCCCCGGCACCGGTGCGGGAAGCGGGTGGGGCAGGGCCGCAGGCGCAGGTACGGGCGCGATCTGCGCGAGGAGCGCGCCACCGAGGGCGAAGCCTCCGAGGGCGGCGGCGGCTCCGAGGAAGCCGGCGAAGACGGCCTCGTCCGCGCGAGCGGCGAGCACGGAGATGCCCACGAGGCCCGCCGCCGATGCCGCCGCCGAGAGCAGCGCCCCCGCCAGTGCGAGACGCTCGTAACGCGGACGCCACACCATCGCTCCGACGGGCCCCATGCCGGCCAGGAGACCGCCGAGCAGCAGCGCGATCCACGAAGCGAGGACCATCCGTCTCCCGGGCGTCGCAACCGATGTCGGCTCGATTCTACATCCTGGAAGCCCGCCGGGCATGGGACTTGCGTGCAGAGATACCCGCTAGGGTATACTGCCTGGGACCACTCCACCCGACAATGAACGTGTCGGGCGAGCACAGGGGATGAGGTGCCATGCCGACGTATGAGTTGACGTGCAGGGCGTGCGGGACGCGCTTCGAGCGCTTCCTCGCGCGTCTGTTGCGCGACGAGGACAAGGTGTGTCCGAGCTGCGGGTCCACGGACGTGCAGCAGGGAGTGGGAGGCGGGTTCGCCGTCCGGCCTTCGAGCAGCGGAGGGGGCGGCGGCTGCGTCTCGCACGGCGGCTTCAGTTGAGCCTGAGCGTCGAAGGCCCGTGAGGCCTTCATACCGGCGAGGTGGAGCGTGGACTACTCGTACAAGCGTGCCGGCACGAGGGGGTTCGCGGAGACGGTCGGCGCGGTTGAGCGCTCGATCCGCGCTCACGGCTTCGCCGTCGCGCAGATGCACGACATCCAGGCCACGCTCGCCGCAAAGGGCTTCCGCATCGACCCGCTCCGCATCTACGAGATCGAGGGGCGCCGGCCGCTCCTGGGCGACGGGATGGCGGAGCCGGGGCACCGCGGGCACGAGAAGCTCGCGATGCTGATGCCGTGCCGCGTGAACGTGTTCGTCGAGGACGGCGACGTCGTCGTCGCGGCCGTGAGGCCCACCGTGATGTGCCGGGTGTTCCCCGAGGCGGAGCTGGACGAGGTGGCGAGCGCCGTCGAGGCGATCGTGGTGGAGCTCGTCGACGAAGCGGTGGCGTAGGACTCGGAGGGGCCGCGGCATCAGCTGCGAGCGCAGCAAGTCAGGTGGATGCCGCCCCATGGCGGCTCTTGGTCCGCCGTGGGGCTACTTGACGCAGTTCACGTACTTGAGGAACACCTCGAGCGCGTCCTCGACGATCTCGTCCTTGGTGCGGTCGCCCTCAGCCGTGAAGCACGTCTTCATCGAGTGCGAGATGATGCGCAGCCCGATTTGGTTCAGAGCCGACTTGGCGGCCATCAGCTGCGTGAGCACGTCGTCGCACGACATGCCTGACTCGATCATCGATTGCAGCCCGCGGACCTGGCCCTCGAGCCGCTTCAAACGATTGATGATGCTGCGGCGC
>JAJZPX010000172.1 GCA_021811025.1 Actinomycetes bacterium | reverse complement strand
TGCAGCCGAGAAGCGCTCCGGCCGAGACCATCGGGCTTCTGCGCGACGCGCGGCCGCAAGAGACGATCGTCGTGGGAGGTCCCTCGTCCGTGTCTTCCGGCGTGGAACGGCAGGCCGGCGCGGCGGCGGGCGGGGGGACGTTCCGCGTCGCGGGCTCGGATCGCTACGCGACGTCCGCGATCATCAGCCGATACTCGATCGCCAGGGGCTGGACCACCGCCGGGTCCGTGGGCGTCGCCGCGGGGACGATGTTCCCCGACGCGCTGAGCGGCGGCCCCGGCTGCGGGACGCACGGCGGGCTGTTGCTCCTCACCTCGCCGGGGGGCCTTCCGGGAGCGACGGCGTCGCTGCTTCGCGACAACGCCTCGGCCGTCACGACCGCGAGCGTGTTCGGCGGGACGCGGAGCGTGCAGGCAGGGGTGGAGTCGCAGATCTCCGAAGCGATCCGTTGATCGCCGCTCGCGGGCGCTCGCGTGTGTGGCGGCCGGGCCCGAGCGGGTAGCTACGTCACCCGCATGGCGCGCCTCGAGAAAGGAACCGCAATGGCGCAGACGACGAAGCAGGACGACAGGACGTACCTCGCGCAGTACCGGGACCAGCTCTCGGACGCGACGCGCCGGGCCAAATGGATCGGCGCGACGGCCGATCACGAGGACCGGCCCGGTCAGACGCTCGCGACGAGGAGTCACGAGGTCATCACCCAATGGGCGGGCGAGCGGGGCGCGAAGCCGGCGACCATCGGCGGGACGGAGCACGGGGAGCGCCCCGGAGTCCTGCGGTTCGACTTCCCCGGATTCGAAGAGGGAGGGAAGCTGCAGGAGATCGGCTGGGACAAGTGGTTCGAGAGCTTCGACCAGCGCGACCTGGTGTTCGACTACCAGGAGCATCTGAGGAGCGGCCGGCAGAGCAACTTCTTCAAGCTGGACAGCCCTCACGGCGAGCGCGGTTGACGAACGAGCGGCCCCGCAAGCGCTCCGGGGCCGCTCGAGACCGGGACGGGCCGGCGAGCGTCAGGCCGCCATCGCCGGAGCAGCGACCGGGCCGCGGTAGGTGGCGGGCCCGAACGCCAGCATCGGATAGAACACGAACGACAGCAGGATGAGCCCGATCGTGTACCCGACTCCCTTGCCGAACGCCTTCGCGATGTCGTTCGTCACGATGATCCCAACGACGGCGTTCACGAACGGCACGCAGAAGAGCACGAGCCACCAGACCGGCCGGCCCACCATCTCGAGCATCACCACGACGTTGTAGATGGGCACTATCGCCGCCCAGCCGGGCTTGCCCGCCTTCGTGAACATCCTCCACATCGATGCGATGAGGAGGACGGCGATCGCGAGGTAGACGAGCATCAAGATTCCGCTGCCCGCCGCGACCGCACCGCTGTAGTCCTGCTGCTCCATGCCGCTTCCCCTTTCCTCGATGCCCCCGGAGGCCCCGGAATCGATCCTCGGCCGGACCGGCCCTCCGTTCTTCCAGTTCACCCCAGTCTTCGGCTCGCCGAGCAGGGCGGTGGGTGCCCGCCGTCACATTCGGCACCAAACGCGCTTGACCCTGACGTTACGTCAGGGTCTAGAGTGCTCCCCGGAGGTGAGAGCGATGGCGTGGACGGTAGGCGAGGTCGCGAGGCTGGCGAAGGTGAGCGTCCGGACGCTGCACCACTACGACGCCGTAGGGCTTCTCGGCCC
Source organism: Actinomycetes bacterium (assembly GCA_021811025.1). Classification (GTDB taxonomy): domain Bacteria; phylum Actinomycetota; class Coriobacteriia; order Anaerosomatales; family JAJZPX01; genus JAJZPX01. The sequence continues at coordinate 3,507 of JAJZPX010000172.1, read as the reverse complement.
GAGCGGGCGGTCGGACGCCGGCTACCGGCTGTACGAGATGACGGACCTGGAGCGGCTCCAGCAGGTGCTGTTCTTCCGCGAACTCGGGTTCTCGCTCGACGAGATCCGCGCCGTCATGGCTGACTCCGCGTTCGACCGGGGCGACGCGCTGCGCGCGCAGCGAGCGCTGCTGGCCGAGAAGGCGAGGCGGACCGGCGCCATGCTCACCAAGATCGACGAGGCACTCGCAGCGATGGAAGGAGGGACGACGATGGACGAGAACGACATGTTCGAGGTCTTCGGCGACTTCGACCCAAAGCAGTACGAGGACGAGGTGAAGCAGCGCTGGGGCGACACCGAGGCGTACAGGGAGTCGGCGCGCCGCACGAAGGCCTTCACGAAGGACGACTGGAAGCGCGTGAAGGCCGAGCAGGAAGCGGTGATGGACGCGTTCGCCGAGGCGTTCCGGGCCGGTCTCGCGCCGGACGACCCGAAGGTGCAGGAGGTCGTGGAGCGCCACAGGCTGAGCATCGAGCGGTTCTACACGTGCTCGAAGGAGATGCACGCGAACCTCGGCCGGATGTACGTCGAGGACCCGCGGTTCGCGAAGAACTACGAGGACCGCGCGGAGGGTCTCGCGCGGTTCGTCTGCGACGCGACCCAGGCCGCTCTGCGGCTGGCGTAGCGCCCGGGCAGGAGGCCCGGTTCCCGGGTGGCTCTTACCCGCGCGCCGCCTTCTTGCGCTCGATCGCGCTCAGCACCCGTTTCCGCAACCGCACGCTCTTCGGCGTGACCTCTACCAGCTCGTCGTCCTCGATGTACTCGAGCGCCTCCTCGAGCGTGAAGGTGACCGGCGGCGCGAGCTGGATTCCCATGTCTTTCGTCGAGGAACGCATGTTGGTCAGCTGCTTCGCCTTCGCGACGTTGACGACGAGGTCGCCCGCCTTCGCGTGCTCCCCGACGATCATGCCCTCGTAGCACTGCTCGCCCGCGCCGACGAAGAGCTTGCCGCGCTGCTGCAGCGCGTCGAGCGCGTAGCTCGCGGCCTTGTCCGTCGACATCGCGATCAGCGAGCCGTTGCCCCGCCCGCCGAGGTCTCCTCGGTGCGGCCCGTACTCGTGGAAGTGGTGGAACAGCGTCGCCTCGCCTCGCGTCGCGTTCAGCACGCGCGTTCGCAGGCCCATCACGCCGCGCGTCGGGATCAGGAACTCGAGATGCACCTGCTGGTCGCGCTGCACCATGTCGGTCATCTCGCCTCCGCGGCTGCCGAACACCTCGATGACCTTGCCCGCGTACTCACTCGGCACGTCGACCACCGCGAGCTCGATCGGCTCGAGCACCCGCCCGCCCTCGCGCTTCAGGATCACCTTCGGCCGGCCGACCTGGAACTCGTATCCCTCGCGGCGCATCGTCTCCATGAGCACCGACAGGTGCAGCACGCCGCGGCCCGAGACCTCGACGCCCGTCTTGTCGCCGGTCTCGCAAATGCGCATCGAGATGTTGCTCTCCGCCTCGCGAAGCAGTCGCTCCTTCAGCTGCCGCCCGCCCACGATCTCGCCCTCGCGCCCGACGAGCGGGCTGGTGGATGCCTGAAAGACGACCGACATCGTCGGCTCCTCGAGGTGGATCGGGTCGAGCGTGACCGGCCGCTCGCGGCACGTGAGCATGTCTCCGATCTCGGCGTCCTCGACGCCCACGACCGCGACGATGTCCCCGGCGTGCGCCGAGGCCGCCTCCTCGCGGCCGAGGGCCTCGAACGTGAACAGCTGCTTCGCGACGGCCTGGTAGCGCGAGCCGTCGTTCTTCACCACGAGGATGCGATCGCCCGCGTTCAGCGTCCCCGAGAATATGCGGCCGATGCCGATTCGCCCGACGAAGCTGCTGTAGTCGATCGTGCACACCTGCACCGCCACCGGACCGCCCGGGTCTACGTCGGGAGCCGGTATGTGCTGCAGGATCGCGTCGAGCAGCGGCAGCATGTCGGCGCCCTCGTCGTCCGGTTCGAGACGCGCGTAGCCGTCCACCGCGGACGTGTACACCACCGGGAAGTCGAGCTGCTCGTCGTCCGCTCCCAGCTCCACCATCAGGTCGAACACGCCGTCGAGCACCTCGTACGGCCGCGCGCCCGGACGGTCGATCTTGTTCACCACCACGAGCGGCTTGAGCCCGTGCTCGAGCGCCTTCTTGAGCACGAAGCGCGTCTGCGGCATAGGCCCCTCGAACGCGTCCACGATGAGCAGCGCGCCGTCGGCCATCTTCAGCACGCGCTCGACCTCGCCGCCGAAGTCGGCGTGGCCGGGCGTGTCGATGACGTTGATCTTGGTGCCGCGGTGCCGGATCGAGATGTTCTTGGCGAGGATGGTGATTCCGCGCTCGCGCTCCTGGTCGTTGCTGTCCAGGACGCGCTCGGCCACCTGCTGGTTCTCGCGGAACACGTGTGTGTGCTGCAGCAGGCGGTCGACGAGCGTCGTCTTGCCGTGATCGACGTGGGCGATGATCGCGATGTTGCGGATGTCTTCGGCGCGCATGGGTCTCCAAGGTGCACGGACGGGGGGACGCGCCACCATAGCACGAAACGGGCCACGGGCGCCCGGCGGGGGAACGGCGCCGCCAGGGAATACTCCCGATGGACACCGAGGAAGGGACGAGACGTGAACCTGACGACGATCTTCGACATCTTCTGGATCCTGCTGCTGCTGCAGCTGTTCGTCCCATGGATCCAGCGCCGTCTCATCGAAGCCAAGCGGCTCGCCGCCATCCGCCGCCTCGAGCAACTCAACAAGAGCCGCGTCATCACCATGATCCACAGGCAGGAGACGATCAGCTTCCTCGGCCTCCCGATCGCCCGCTACATCGACATCGAGGACTCCGAGCAGGTCCTGCGCGCCATACACCTCACCGAGGCCGACGTGCCGATCCAGATGATCCTGCACACCCCCGGCGGCCTCGTGCTCGCGGCCGAGCAGATCGCCGAGGCGCTCTCGCGCCACACAGGGAAGGTGCAGGTGATCGTGCCGCACTACGCGATGAGCGGCGGAACCCTCGTCGCGCTCGCCGCCGACGAGATCGTGATAGATCCCAACGCCGTGCTCGGGCCGGTGGACCCGCAGCTCGGCGGCACGCAGTCCGCGTACCCGGCGGCATCCATCCTGGCGGCGCTCGAGGTCCCGAACCCCAACCGCAGCGACGAGACGCTCATCCTCGGCGACGTGGCACGCAAGGCGGTCGCGCAGGTCAACGACACCGTTCGCGGGCTGCTCCTCAAGCACATGTCCGAGGGCCGGGCGGCCGAGCTCGCCAAGACGCTCTCGGAAGGGCGCTGGACGCACGACTTCCCGATCGACCTCAAGATGGCCCAGGAGATGGGGATCCCGGCTGTCGAGGGCGTGCCGCAGGAGGTCTACGACCTGATGGACCTCTACCCGCAGTCGGGCCAGCGCCGCCCCGGCGTGGAGTTCATCCCCGTGCCCTACCGCATGCCGAGCGGCACGCCGCCGCACCCCCGGACTCCGAGGAGGCCGTGACTCG
>JAJZPX010000171.1 GCA_021811025.1 Actinomycetes bacterium | reverse complement strand
CGGCTCGAGCAGCCCGATCTCGCTGCCGATGAAGCGCGCGGTCGGCGCCTGATCGCCGGTGATCATGGCCACGCGGATCCCCGCGCGTTTGCAGGTGGCGATCGCGTCGGGCACCTCCGCGCGCGGAGGGTCGACGAGCGCGGCCAGCCCGACGTAGGTCATCCCGCACTCAAGCGCGTCGTCGCCCGGGATCGGCTCGTCGACGGGGAGCGGGCGAGTCGCGGCCGCGAGCGTCCGGAAGCCCTGCGAGGCGAGCATCTCGTCCTGCTCGTGGAGAAGCAGCTCGAGCTCCTCCGTCATCGCCACCGTCTCGCCGTGCAGGCGCACGTGAGTGCACAGACCGAGGACGATGTCGGGCGCTCCTTTCATGTACGCGACGCGCTCGCCGTCGAGGTCGTGAACCGTGGTCATGCGCTTGCGCTCGGAGTCGAAGGGCACCTCGTGCACGCGCCTCGGCCGCACGCGCTCGGGCGCCTCGAGATGGTCGGCGGCAGCGAGGAGCGCCGTCTCGGTCGGGTCGCCCAGGTACCCGCCCTCGACCGGTTCGGCGTCGTTGCACGAGGCCGCTATCGCAAGGAGCAGCGAGCGATCGGCAGCGTCCGGGACGCGGTCCGACGGCCGCTCGGCCCAGTCGGGAAGCACCTCGACCAGGTCGGTGCCCACGGCCATTCTCCGGAGACGCATCTCGTTGCGCGTCAGCGTCCCGGTCTTGTCGGAGCAGATGAACGTGGTGGAGCCCAGCGTCTCGACGGCGTGCAGCTTGCGGACGATGGCGCTGCGCTCGGCCATCCGTCGGACGCCGAGGGACAGGGCTACCGTCACGATCGCCGGCAGGCCTTCGGGGATCGCGGCCACCGCCAGCGAGATCGCCACGAGCAGCGCGATCGCGAGCCCCTGCGTGAGAGGCACGCCGCTCGCCGCCGCCTGTCTGACGCCTACGGCGAACACGACGGCGGCCACGCCGAGCACGAGGAGAGCGATCCGCTTGCCGACGGTCTTCAGCTCGCGCTGCAGCGGGGTCGCCTCGGGCTGCTGCGCCTCGAGCATCTCGGCGATGCGGCCCACCTCGGTCTCACCGCCCGTCTCGGTCACGAGGTAGCGCCCGCGCCCCACCGCCACGGCCGTTCCGGCGTACACCATGTCCTGACGGTCGCCGAGCGCGAGCCGCTCGTCCGTGAGCTCCTCCGTGTGCTTCGCGGACGGCACGCTCTCGCCCGTGAGCGAGGACTCGTCCACCCGCAGCGCCGCGGACTCCAGCAATCGTCCGTCGGCCGGGACGGAGTCGCCGGCGGTCAGGACGACGACGTCCCCAGGGACGAGCAGCGCGGCCGCGATCTCCTGCTGCCGGCCGTCTCTGACGACGGACGCGGTCGGCGCCGCGAGCTCGCGCAGCGCCTCCATCGCCCGTTCCGCGCGCGACTCCTGGATGAAGCCGAGGACGCCGTTCAGGAGCACGATCGCGAGGATGGCGACGGCGTCGATGAGCTCGCCGACGAAGGCGGATATGACCACCGCGACGCCCAGCACCCAGATCATGAAGTCGTTGAACTGCCCCAGGAACCGCATCCAGCCCGGCGTGCGGCGCGACGGGCGCAGCTCGTTGCGCCCCGCCGCGGCGAGACGCGACGCCGCCTCTTCGGACGACAGCCCCCGCACGGGGTCGGTCGCGAGAGCCGAGGAGACCGCCCCCGGCGACATCGCGTGCCATGCCTCGCGCTCGGCCAAGTTCCCTCCCTGTAAGAGAAGAGACCTCCGGCGGGAGTTATCCCACCGAAGGTCTCGCGGTCACGTGAGGGTGACGGCAGGGCCGGGGCTCCTCGCCCGGGCATGTCGGCCTGCCTGCCCGATCGTTCGGGCCGCTACTCCCCTTCGCGGTCCCAATGGTAGCAGACGAGGGCCGAGCGGGCCTCAGCGGGCGCAGCAGACGAGGGCCGAGCGGGCCTCAGCCGCCACAGCACCGCTTCGCGGTGGGGGTAGCGGCGAGGCCTCCCTGCGCCGTCTCGCGCAGCGAGGGCGGGAGGGACCGGCCGACGGCCGCCATCGCGTCGACGACCTCGTCGAACGGTATCGGGAACGTCACGCCAGCGAGCGCCATCTCGACCGCGGCCATCGCGACGGCGGCGCCGGTCGCGTTGCGGGCGACGCAGGGCACCTCGACGAGGCCGGCCACCGGGTCGCACACCAGCCCCAGCAGGCCCTGCAGCGCGAGCGACGCGGCGTGCCCCGCCTGCTCGGGCGAGCCGCCCGCCAGCTCGACGCCCGCGGCCGCGGCCATCGCCGCCGCCGACCCGACCTCGGCCTGACAGCCTCCGGAGGCGCCGGAGAGCGACGCGCGAGACGCGATGACGGCGCCCACCCCGCCGGCCGCCGCGAGCGCGTTCGCGAGCCGATCGTCCGTGGCGGAGACGCGGCTCGCGATCGTCAACAGCACCGCGGGCACCACGCCCGAGGCCCCGGCGGTCGGAGCGGCGACGATGCGGCCCATCGCGGCGTTGACCTCGCCCGTGGCGAGAGCGGCGGCGAGCGCGTGGTCGAAGCCATCGCCGAAGAGGTGCGGCGCGGCGGCCGAGACCTTCGCGGCGTCTCCGCCGACGAGCCCGGACCGCGAGCGCGCCTCGCCCGAGAGCCCTCGCTCCACCGCGCCGCGCATGACTTCGAGGGCCTCGACGAACCGAGCTCTCACCTGGTCGGGCTCGACGCCGGTCTCGTCGGCCTCGAGCGCCACGACGGCGTCGCCGAGGGAGCCGAGCGCGCTCGCGTCGGCGAGGAGGGCGGAGAACGAAGGATGGGCCATGGGCGTCTCCAGAGGTATCGGTGCCGCGAAGATTCTAGCAGCCGCGCCCTCACGCGCCCTACCGCCCGTCGGCGGACGGGAGGGCAGGGCCTTGACGTCGGCGCGATAGCTGCTTAGCGTGTGGGAAGCATCAGACTTAGTATGTACTAAGACGCTGGCCGGGAGCGGGCGGTGTCCCGAACGAGGAGAGCGAGTGCGCGAGAGGCGGATAAGACGGCGCCGCGGCGAGTGGTGCGAGGGTTGCGAGCAGCACTGCACGCTGGCGGAGGCGAGGCGAGGGGACCGCATGATCGTCCTCGACGTCGCCGACGAACGCGCCAGGATCCACGCTTTGCGCTTCGGGGTCGCCGAGGGCTCGAAGGTCCAGTGCGTGACCGCGATACCGGCGGGACCGATCGTGCTGCGCAGCGGCCGGCAGGAGATCGCCGTCGGCCGCGAGCTCGCGAAGCGCATCCGCGTGCGCCCGCTCTGCGACACGGAGTAGACCATGGCACACTGTTCGACAGGCAGCCCGGCGCTCGCCGAGGGCGCCCGCACCATCGTGCTGGCAGGCAACCCGAACGTCGGGAAGTCGGTCGTGTTCAACGCGCTCACGGGGACGTATGTGGACGTCAGCAACTTCCCCGGCACGACGGTGGAGCTCACGAGCGGTCGGCTCGGGGATCGCGACGTCGTCGACACGCCCGGCATCTACGGCGTGTCGAGCTTCAACGACGAGGAGATCGTCGCGCGCGACGTCATCCTCGGCGCCGGGGTCGTGGTGAACGTCGTCGACTCGGTGCACCTCGAGCGCGACCTGTTCCTCACGCTGCAGCTCCTCGACATGGGCAAGCCGATGATCGTGGCGCTCAACATGATCGACGAGGCGCGGCGCGAGGGTGTCGCGATCGACCGCGACCTGCTCGAGGACCTGCTGGGCGTGCCCGTGGTGGAGATGGCCGCCGTGAAGCGAATCGGCATCCAGGAGCTGAAGGCGGCGCTGCCGGCGGCGCGCGCGGGGCACGCCGACCACGGCTTCGAGGACGCGCTGCTCGAGCTGGGGGAGCGCATCGGCTCGCGAGCGGACGCGCTGATGGTGCTGGAAGGCGACGAGTCGGTCGCGGCGCGCCACGGACTCGCCCCGGCGTCGCCCGTCGAGCGCGAGCGCATCTACACCCTGCGCCGCGAGCGCGTGAACGACGTCGTCGGCCATGTGGTGACCGCGACGACCGAGGGCGCGGGTGTCGGCGCGCACCTGAGCTACCTGATGCTGCAGCCGGCCACCGGCCTGCCGATGCTCGGGCTGCTCCTGTGGGCGATGTACAAGGTGCTCGGGCAGTGGATCGCCGGCGGGATCGTCGGCATCACCGAGGGTGTCGTCATGAAGGGCGGCTGGGAGCCCCTGGTGCGCGGCGCGGTCGCGCACGTGCTGCCGGCGGGATCGTGGGCGTACACGTTCCTCGCGGGCGAGTTCGGCGTGCTCACGATGACGCCCACGTACCTCCTCGGCGTGATCCTGCCGCTCGTGACCGGCTTCTACCTGCTGCTGGCCCTGCTCGAGGACTCCGGGTACCTGCCGCGGATCGCGGCGCTGGCGGACCGCGCGCTCACGTCGATCGGGCTGAACGGGCGCGCGGTCATCCCGCTCATCCTCGGGCTCGGGTGCGTCACGATGGGCACGCTCACCACGCGCATCCTCGGGAACAAGCGCGAGCGGTTCATCGCCACCGCGCTGATGGCGATCGCCGTGCCGTGCTCCGCGCAGATAGCCGTCATCGCCGCGCTCATGACGCGCGTCGGCGCGTGGTACACGCTGGCGTACTTCGCGGTGCTGCTCGCGATCTTCGTCGCGCTCGGCACCGCGCTCGAGAAGCTCACGCCGGGGACCTCGACCGACCTGCTGATCGACCTGCCGAGCCTGCGCGTCCCGCGGCCGGGGAACGTGCTCAGGAAGACCGGCGTGAAGGTGTGGCACTTCATGAAGGAGGTCTCGGCGTTCTTCCTCGTTGGCGCGGTCCTCATCTCGGCGCTGCAGGTCACCGGGGCGCTCGGCTGGATCCAAGGTGCGGCCACGCCGCTCACCGTGGGCTGGCTGCGCCTGCCCCCGCAGGCGGCGACCGCGTTCGTGATGGGCTTCGTGCGGCGCGACTTCGGCGCGGCCGGGTTCTTCACCATGCACCTGACGGACCCGCAGCTGCTGGTCGCGATGGTGACCATCACGCTGTTCGTGCCGTGCATCGCCTCGGTGATGGTGATCGTGAAGGAGCGGGGGATCGCGTACCTCGCCGGCCTGCTGGCAGGGTCGCTCGCGCTCGCGTTCTTCCTCGGCGGGCTGCTCGCCCGGCTGCTGGCGGTGATCTGACGTGCGGGGCGAGAAGCGGACGGCCGAGGCGCCCAAGCTGCGCTGCCCGCGGTGCGGGCTCGTGTCCGAGG
>JAJZPX010000170.1 GCA_021811025.1 Actinomycetes bacterium | reverse complement strand
GATACGTCGAAGTCCCTCGCGACCGCAACCAGATCGGCTCTCGATAGCGATCCTGATGCCCCGTGGGATTCAAGCTCGCCCTTCACCTCGTCGGCAGGCAAGAGGAGGGCAGCGGCAAACGCGTTCGCCAACCGCTCCGCCTGAGCGGCCAACGCTTCATCTGCCTCAATCGCGGAGTTCATTCGATCCCATGTGAGCAGATGAAAGAGCTCGTGCGCCATGTCGAAGTTGCGCCGCCAGGGAGCCTCTCGGCGGTTGATCAGCATCGCCGATCCGAAATCCCCCTTGGCGCAGGCGGCGGAGCCGTCCTCGCCGAGATCGAGGTACCAGACGATGATGTCGAACTGCGTCTCAAGCGCCCTCTGCAGCGAGCCGGCAGGCCGAGAACCGAGGCCGAGCATCCGCGCCACGTCAATCGCGAGCTCTTCCGCGTCCCGGTAGCCGAAGCCGTAGGGGTCAACGCTCATTGCCGGCAAGGGAGACCTTGCGGCGTGGAGCGAACCGGTTGCGATCATCACGTGGCGGTATCGCTCGCACCATGTCAGGAAGTCCGCCTGCAGTTGTCCGGCGTCAGCGCCCGGTCGGTCGCGCCAGAGCACGACGGGCCGCTCGGGCTCCATCTCCGCGAGCAGTGCGCCGACGTCCATGCGCAGAGATCGCGCGATGGCTACCAGTTCGCGCGCCTTCACCTCACGCTGTCCACGTTCCAGCTCGGACAGTGTCTGCCTCGAGGCGAAACCCACACGTTCCGCCAAGTCCTCCTGGCTTAGGCCAAGAGCCTCTCGCGCGTTCCGGATGCGTGCACCAAGACGCTCGCTCTGATCGCCCATTCCTCTGCGCTCCCCCTTGAGGTACCCGCCGCAGGACTATGATACCCGACTTCGCAAGAATATCTTGCAACGCATGTTCCAGCCAGTGCGCATATCGGGTCTTGGGCGGCGCTGTGCAAGCGATTCTTGCCATGTCACCTTGCCGGCGGAGAGGGAGGTGGCGGAGGGAGAGGGATTCGAACCCCCGGACCCTTGCGGGTCAGCGGTTTTCAAGACCGCCGCATTAAGCCAGACTCTGCCATCCCTCCGACCCGTCGCGCGCGGGCAAGTGTAGCACCGCCCGGCCGGGGCGAGAAGCGGCTCGCGGCCCCGCCAGCCCGCGCTCTGCCTGCTAGAATCACCTCGTCGGCCGAGGAGACGCGCGTGGAGTCCGACGAGGTGTACATGCGGATGGCGCTCGACGAGGCGGCGAAGGCGGCCGCGCTTGGGGAGGTGCCGATCGGCGCGGTCGTCGTGCGCGACGGCGCCGTGGTCGCCGCCGCGTTCAACCGCCGCGAGCTCGACTGCGACCCGGCGGCGCACGCGGAGCTGCTCGCGATACGCGAGGCGTCGCGGCGGCTGCGCCGCTGGCGGCTAACGGACTGCACCGTGTACGTGACGCTGGAGCCGTGCCCGATGTGCGCGGGCCTCATGCACCAGGCGCGCGTGGCGCGGTGCGTGTACGCGGCTCCCGACCCGAAGGCCGGCGCGCTTGGCACGCTGTACGACCTCCACGACGACGTCAGGCTGAACCACCGCTTCGAGGTGACGCGCGGCGTGCTGGCGGACGAGTCCGCCGAGACGCTGCGGCGGTTCTTCCGTGAGCTCCGGGGCAAGGGGGACGAAGAGTGAAGCTCGAGAGACTGGCCGCCGCCGCGGCGCTCGCGCTCGCGTGCGTGTTGGCGTCCGCGGCGACCGCGTACGCGAAGGACTACCACATCGCGCGGATCGAGGAGCTGGCGCAGGTAGCTCCCGACGGGTCGATGTCGGTGACCGAGACGCGCTCGGTCGCGTTCAGCGGGGAGTTCCACTGGGCGCAGTGGGCGCTCGATAAGAAGGGCGCGGCCGGGATCGAGCTCATCGGGATCGACGGGCCGGGCGGGCCGATGACTCCCGCCCCGACGACCGATCTCGCCGCCACCCCCGCCCCCGGCACCTACGTCCTCGCCGACGAGCCCGGCCGCGTCGTCGTCAAGGTCGGGTTCTCCGCCGCCGACGAGACCGTCCCGTTCGTGCTGCGCTACCGGGTGCTCGGCGCCGCGAAGCGCTGGGCGGACACCTCGGAGCTGTACTGGCAGTTCGTCGGCGGCGAGACGGACGTTCGCACGGACGAGGTGCACGTGCGCGTGCTGCTGCCGCCGGGCGTGCCGCGCGCGGACGTGAAGGCGTGGGCGCACGGGCCGCTCAACGGCGTGGTCGCGATCGGCTCGCAGAGCGCCGACCTCACCTACGTCACCCTCGACGTCTCGGACCTTCCCCCGCGCACCTTCGTCGAGGGGCGCGTCCTCTTCCCCGCCTCGGCGCTGCCGGCCGCGCCGCTCGTCGACCAGCCGCGCTCGGCCGAGGTGCAGCGCGAGGAGGCCGCGCTGGCGAACCGGGCGAACGAGGAGCGGTTGCGGGCGAAGGCCGCGGTCGCGTCCGCGTACGCGGGAGGGCTCGGCCTCCCGCTCCTGCTGTTCGGCGTCGTGGTCTTCCTGTGGTCCCGCTTCGGTCGAGAGCACAGGCCGGTCGAGGTCCAGGGGGAGTACTACCGCGACATCCCCGAGGGGTTCTCGCCACCGCTCGTCGGCGCGCTGTGGCGGATGGGGCAGCCCGACGACGCGACGCTCGGGGCGACGCTGATGGACCTCTCGCTGACCCGCGCCGTCTACATGAAGCCGGTCACGCTGGAGGAGCCCGGGCTGTTCGGGGCGCGCCGCGAGCCGACGTACGAGCTGACGCTCGACCGCGGGAGGCTCGCGCAGGCGGACCCGCTCGAGCGCGACCTCGCGAGGTTCGTGTTCGACGAGACGATGAGCGCCGAGAGCTTCACGCTCCACGACCTGCGCGATCACGCCAAGGCGCATCCGCAGGCGTTCACCCGCGGCCTGTCGGCGTGGAAGGGCGGGGTGGCCCAACAGGCCGAGCACGGGCTGCACTGGATCGAGCCGGCCAGCCGCGTCGCGCAGGCGCTGTCGTTCGTCCTGGCCGTGGTCGCGGGGATCGCCGCCGTGCTCGCCCTGTTCGGGACCGAGAGCCCCGTCTTCCTCCTCGGCCTCGTTCCCGCGATCGCGGCGTTCCTGCTCGCGTTCCAGGTCAAGCGGCGTTCGCGCGCAGCGGCGGAGCTGTACGCGAAGTACGAAGGGCTGCGCAACTACCTGCGGGACTTCAGCCGAATGCAGGAGAAGCCGGCGGAGTCCGTCGTTCTGTGGGAGCGCTACCTCGTGCTCGCCGTCATCTTCGGCATCGCCGAGCAGGTGATCGCGCAGATGCGCGTGGCCGTGCCGCAGGTTCTCTCGGATCCCGCGTTCGCGTCCGCCTACTGGTGGGCGTCGCCGACCGGCTACGGTGACCGCTCCTCGCCCGTCGGCAGTGTCACGAGCGGGTTCGCGTCGGCCGTGGCCGCGGCGAACAGCGCGATGTCGTCGTCGTCGGGTGGCGGGGGCGGGTTCTCGGGCGGCGGAGGCGGCGGAGGCGGAGGCGGGGGCTTCTCGGCCGGATAGCCGTGACGGGCGGCACAGACTCTAACGTCGAGGCCCCGCGAGGCCGAAACAACAAGGGCATGGACCTCGCGAAGGGGGCTTCACAGGTGAAGAAGACGCTCGCTCTCGCCGCATGCCTGTTGCTCGCGTTCCCCACGGTCGCCTACGCGGAGGCCGTCGTCGCCGTCACGAAGGCGGTCTCCATCGCCACCGGCGTCTGCAGCCTGCTGCTGTCGGCGATGCTGCTCGTCGTCGTCGTGCAGCTGCGGCGCGTCGCCGACGGCTCGGCAATCGTCGCGCACATCGCGTACGTGGTCAGCGCGTCGTTGTGCCTGGTCGCCGCGATCCTCGTGGGCTGGGTCGACCGCTTCACGTCCGGTTTCTCGACCGACACCATCCGCGCGGGCGGCGACGTTCTCGTCATGTTCGCGCTGCTCCTGTTCGCCGTGTACTTCACGCGCGTCAAGCGCGCCCTCTCGGCGTTCCTCGCTCACTTGGAGACGGCCGACATGCTGGCTGCCGTCAACGGCGCGGAGGTCGAGGAGGACGGGGTTGCCTAACATCCTCGCCGAGAGGATCGAGGAGACGCTACGGCCGATCATCGGCAGCGTGCTGGCGTCCGTGTCCGTCGACCTCGAGACGCGGCGCATCGGCAGGACGCCCGACACGGTCACCCGCGAGGACTTGCCTCGGATCGCGGACAACCTCGTGGGTCAGCTGCGGCTGGTGGTGGGAAAGGACCTCGCCGAGGCCGCCGCCGCCCGCGTGCGCACGATCGCTTGACGAGGCGCCCCGGCGTCAGCTCGCCGCTTTGGCGCGTTCGTCCAGCCGGCGCAGGATCTCGTTGTTCTGCGCCTCCATTCGCGCGTTCTCCTCGCCGCGCCTGGCGATGCCGTCCAGGATCTCGGTGAGCCGGCCCTCGGCCGCCGTGGTGTTGCGGAACGTGGCCTCGCCGCGCGCATCCGACTTCTCGGAGAGCAGGTTCTGCCCGAACAGGATGACGGACAGCAGCACCAGCTGCAGGAACGTCTGCGCGACCCAGGTCACGATCGGCAGCGCGTCGAAGCCGCGCGTGAAGAACGACGCGCGGATCGCGGCGGGCAGCGACACCAGCGCGAGCGCGGCGAACGCGTACGCGCACCACATCGTCGCGACGCCGTTCGTGATGAGCGTGCCGAGCTTGCGGTTGAACCGGTTGGCGCCCCGCTCGGCGGCGCGGAATTCCTTGAGGACGTCCCTGCTGTGGGTGGCCACGTCTGACGCACCTTCCCTTCGGGTCTCGCGACGTCGGCCCGCCGCGGCGGGCTCGCAGACATCGTAGCCGAATCCGTGCCGACGTCAGCGCAGCCCGATCTCGGCCTTCATCCGCTGCGTGATGGTCTGGTCGGCGGTGAGGTAGCCGGCCCACGGGTCTCGCTTCAGGCGCGTCAGGCGCCGGTCGATGTTGCGCAGCGTGAACGTGTCCGGACGGACCTGGCCGCCGAGCTCCTCCCAGGCGAGCGGCACCGACAGCGTGGGGTGGAGCTTCGCCCGAGTGGAGTACGGGGCGATGAAGGTGGCGCCGCGCGTGTTGCGCAGGTAGTCGACGAACACCTTTCCGGCGCGCTTGGCCTTCGACATCGTCGCGACGTACTTGTCGGGCGCGTAGCCGACGATCGCGTCCGCCACCGCCTTCGCGAACGCCTTGACGCCGTCCCAGTCCTCCTTCGGCCTCAAGGGCACGCACACGTGC
>JAJZPX010000169.1 GCA_021811025.1 Actinomycetes bacterium | reverse complement strand
AGTGGCAGATCCAGGAGCTGCCCGCCGACGCCGCGCCTGCGAACAAGGAGGTTTCCCATGCTCCGTAGCCTCGTCGTCGCCCTCTTCGCCACGGTGGCGCCTGTCGCCACGCTCGCCGCTGCGAGTGGAAGGGCTCCGTCTGCCGAAGCAGCCCAGGTGAAGCGCGAGCTCCGTCGCCGGACGCTTGCCATCAACGACTCGAACGTCTCCTCGCTCCCTGAGATTCACGTCGCCGGCGGGACCGCGACGGTCGTGAGCTTCCAAGTTCCGCTCAGGAGCGGCGGCGCTTTCATCGCAGACGTGAAGGGGCTCATGAACCCGCTCAGCCAGAGCGACCGGTTCCTGGTGCTCGTGCCGAAGAAGGATCTCCCGGGTCCGTTACCCCTGAACGTCTCGCTCGCGGACGGAACCGTCCTCACGTTCAAGCTCCTCACGATCGCGACGGATGCCGACGCGCAGGTGGATGTCGCACTCGATCTCGAGCGGAGCGCCGCGCCGGATTCGGCCGCAGCCCTGAAGACGAGCCTCGTCTCCGTCCGGGCGCAGCTCGACGAGTGTCAGGCGGGTTCCGCCGCGGCGGGCGTGGCGAAGATCGCGTCGCTGTTCATCCAGCAGAACCTGGACGCCCCGCACGCGTTCGAGCGGCACGCGATCCGCGGAGGCGACAAGCAGAGCCGGCTCCTCGTCGAGGCGCGGTGGGTCTACCGGCTCCTCGGGATGACCTACCTCGTGCTCACGGTCGAGAACCGCGACCCGGTGAAGCCGTGGGTGCTCGACCGCGCTGAGGTGAAGCTCCTCGGCAGCAGCAGCGTCGACGTGAAGGTCCTCTCGATCCAGGCGGAGCTCGCGACGCTGCCGCCGGACGTCTCCGAGAAGGTCGTCGTGGCCTTCGCGACCCCGCCGCAGACGGCCCGGCAGAAGGTGAGCCTCTCGCTCTTGGAGAAGGAGGGCGCGCGCCACGTCGTGCTCGACGGGCTCGAGCTCTAGGAGGTCTCCATGCCCGCGCACGTCGATCCCGACAACCTCCAGCCCGGCACGTCCGTCGGCGTGTACACCGTCGTGCGGCGCGTTGGTGCGGGCGGGTTCGGGACGCTGTACCAGGTCGAACGGGACGGGAAGCACTACGCGCTGAAGCTCTCGCGCGAACGCCTCGGTTCGCTCACGCCGGAGAAGCGGAAGCGCTTCGAGGACCGAACGGACCGCGAGGTGGCGGCGCTCAAGTCCTTGCGCCATCCCAACATCGTCGCGATCTACGCGGTCGATCGTTGGCCCGAGCTCGAGACCGGATACCCGTTCCTCGTAATGGCGTTCGTGGAAGGCGAACGGCTGGACGCGTGGTGCCGTGCAGGCCCGCCGTCCCTGGCGCGGATCTGCGAGGTCTTCGAGAAGATCGGTCGTGCCGTTCATCACATGCACGAGCGACAGCTCTTCCACCGTGACCTGAAGAGCGAGAACGTGCTCGTGCGGAGCGACGGCGAGCCCGTCCTCATCGACTTCGGCATCGCCAGGGCTCGAGCGTCGTATCGGGTGACGCGCCAGCTCGACGTGGTCGGCACGTCCACGCACTACGCGCCGGAGTACCTGAACCACGTCTACTCCGAAGCATTCGAGCGGGGCGTGGACTTCGAGTGGACCGCGGCGACGGACCTCCACGCCGTCGGCTACATGCTCTATGAGATCCTGGCCGGGCGGCCGCCGTTCAGTGGCGACAGCGAGCCCGAGATCTGGCGAGCGATCCAGACGGTGGTGCCCCCCGCCCCATCTCTCGTGAACTCACGAGCGCCCGGCGCTCTGGACAACGTCGTCTTGAAGCTTCTCGAGAAGGACCCGCGAGATCGGTACCAGAGCGGCGCCGAGCTCGCCGACGCGATTCAGCGCATGCGCGAGGACCGCGTGAGCGATCCCGCCTGGACTGGACCGTTCGACATGCCGGTGGGGACGCCGGGCGCCGTCGTGACGACGGCTGCGAGACCGCGGCGCGGCCCCGCGCGTCGTGCAGACGACGGCGACATCGAGCCGATCCGATCCTCGACGGCGAGGAAGTCAGCGCCATCAGGACTCGACCTCCTCGCCAGGACCCCCATGATGCAGGCGCTCGACAAAGGCGTCCGGCCGGGCGCGGCGCCCGCGGGACCCGTCGTAGATGAGGTTCCCTTCACAGCGCCATCTGGAGTGAGGCCCGCGTTCGTGCCACCCGGAACGGAGGCACCCGGAGCCCCGCCGCCGCCTTCGAATGCGCTTCCGCCGATCCCTTCGGCGGTCAGGAGGGTCAAGGAGCAGATCGAGCTCGGCGACAGGCGCGGCCGGAAGCTTCCGCCCGTCGGCGTCATGCTCGGCCTCGGCGCCGCCGCGGTCCTTCTTTCGTTCTTCGCCCTCATCGGAAGCTCGAGCCGCGCGGCGCAGAAGCCGAGCAGCCTGATCGAGCGGGTCAACCGGGAGGCTGCCTCCGGCGACGCGGTCACTGCCGCCGGCACGCCCGCACGCGCCCCGGTCGTGGCGAGCATTCCTCTCCCACCGCCCGCGACTGCTCCCGAGCCATCGCGCGCCCCCGTTGCACCGGCTGCGCCGACGAGCGCGCCGAGTCCCGCCGACGCCCGCGGCATCGATCGCGAGCTCGTGGCGCGATATGGCGGGCGTCCGACCGTCCCAGGCGCGACGGATACGTCCGCTCCCGGTGGGGGCGAGGCACACGAGCCTGAGTGGATGCGGCGATCTCAGCCGCTCCACGCTCCGACGCGCGTCGCCGCCGCGAACGCACCCCTGGGCATTCCGACCGGTGCCCACATTCCGGCCCGGCTACTCACGATGCTCGACAGCCGGACCGTCGGGAACGGTCCCGTCGAGGTCAAGCTGCCTCGACCGTTCGTCGTTCGCGGTGAGGTCGTCTTACCCGCCGGCACGCTCATATACGGGCAGGCGTCGAGCAGCGACGGGCGCTTCACGATCCGCTTCCTGAAACTGCGGCTACCCGACGACCGCGAGATCGACTTCGCGGGCCTCGCGATGGACCGCGATGATGGGAGACCCGGGCTCGCCGCCTGTCGACGCGTCGCGGCTGCTGCCCCGGTGCAAGGCGACGGGGTCGCGAAGAGCATCGCGAAGAACACGGCGGGCGTCTTGCTCGGGACCGTCACCGGAGGCGTCGCCCAGGACGTCGTGCGTGGCGCCGGCCAGACGGCGCTGAGTCACCAGGACAGCGTCGCGGTCGGAGGCGGGGAAGCCCTGCTGCTCGATCCGGGCGTGCTCTTCGATGTGTGGGTGGAGCGCGCCTTCTAGCCCCCTCGCCAGCCCCTTGACAGGCACCCTGGATGAGGCAAGCATCTAGTAGCTTGTTAGATGCTAGTTAGCGTCCTTGCTCGAACGCCTGGAGGGGGTCATGCCAACTGTGGTTCGTACTCTTCGCGTGCCTCTCGCGGCCGCAGAGGTGCGCGCGCTTTCCGCCTGCGGAGGCGGATCCGGATCGACGCCCGGCGGCGGGGGTCAGGGCATCATCACGGGACTCGTAGTCAAGGGACCAATCCAGGCCGCCACGGTGACCGCGTTCCCACTCGACGCGAGCATGAACCGTGGGACGGCGCTCGCGAACGCCCCCACGATGCCGGACGGTACGTTCACGTTGAGCGTGCCGCCGTACAACGGCGCGCTGGAGATCGTCGCGTTCGGCGGCACGTATCCCGAAGAGGCGGTCGGCGTCCCCGTCCAGCTCACGCACGAGCTCTCCTTCGTGGTCCCGGCATTCCAGAGCGGCGCGTCCGTGACCGCGACCGTTAGCCCGATCTCCAGCATCGCGCGGTCCCTCGCCAAGGCCGCGATCGCGCGCGGCTCGTCCCTGAGCGACGCCGTGACCGCCGCATGGACTCACGTGAACAACCACTTCGGGGGACTCGACTGGCGAACGATCCAGCCGACGAGCCTCACTCCGAGCCAGCCGATCACGGTCACGATGTCCGACGCGACGAAGGCCGGGCTCATCCTCGCCGGCATCTCGCAGGCCGCGCGGACCATGGCCGAGACGAGCGGCCTCAGCCCAGGCACGTCCGTCACCGGTGGAACACTTTCGGGAGCCGAGGCGGACGACGCGACGGACGGCACGCTCGACGGGATGGCGTTCGGGACCGCTCTGGTTCAGGGCTCCGTCTCGCTGACGAGCTACACCTTCCGCCGAGTCCTTGGCCAGGCCATCGTGAAGTTCATCGGAACGTCCTACAACAAGACTCAGCTCGTCGCCGCCGACGTCACGTCCGTCGCGAACGCGCTCGCCGCCGACAGCGACCCGTATCTCTTCTGCCCGAACCAGACCGCCGCACCGGCGTGCGCGGGAGGCTCGCTCCAACTCGAGCCACCGGCCATCGCCTTCTTGTCGCCGCCGACGTTCGTCGGCACGACCACGGTAACGCTGCAGGTCACGGCGACGGACCCGATCGCGAACGTGACGGCCGTGTACGCGCAGACCGCGAGTGGCGCCCAGGTGGGGGGCGCCTTCTCCGCCGGCGTCTGGGCTCTCTCGGACATCCCGCTCGTGGAGGGTCCGAACGTCATCTACGTCTGGGGAGTCGACGCCGCGGGTACCGGGTCGCTTGCGACGGCAACCCAGATCACCGTCACCCGGGACACGCTCCCCCTGAGCCCGTACGTGAACTCGGCGGTCGCGTCCTACTACGACGAGCGTCCGATGACTCTCGCCAACGGCTCCGTCCCGCCGACCTATGCGTTCCCCGCCGGCCCGGTGAAGGTGTCGCCGATCGTCGCAGGCAGCGCATACAAGGCCGCCACGCATCTCAGCTGGACCACTCAGCCGACGGCGACGATGCTCGAGGGCACCAATCCCGACAACATCCCGTTCGTGCAGTTCGCTCTTCCGGTGAGCCCGACTCGGGCGCCGACGGGCACCGCGACCTACTCCATCAACGACGGGACGACCACGTTCACCGGCGACCTCGTCCCGTGGAGGAGCTCGTCGAGCACGAGCTCCACGGAGTACTACGACGTGCCGCTCTCGGCGAACGTGGTTCCGACGCTGGCGACTAGCGCTGCCGGCTCTCTCACGCTCACGGTCTCCGCCACGTTCACCAACGCGGTGGGCACCAGCGCCACCTCGAGCGCCCCCGTCACGTTCGCGGTGATCGGGCCACCCCTCTTCATCTCCGAGGACACGGCCTATGGCACGTACAACGACCCCAGGAGCACGTACCCGTACAAGCTCGCCACCCAAAGCTTCCCGAC
>JAJZPX010000168.1 GCA_021811025.1 Actinomycetes bacterium | reverse complement strand
CGCGCTGACGGACACGCAGCGCCTCGCCGACGTGCGAGTCGACACGCTGTCGGGCGGCGACCTGCAGCGAGCGACGCTCGCGCAGGCGCTCGCGCAGGAACCGCGCGTGCTGCTCCTCGACGAGCCAACCAGCCACCTCGACATCGATCACGCCCTCATGGTGCTCGACCTCGTGCGCTCGCTCGCGGCAGAGGGCCTCGCGGTCCTCGCTGTCTTCCACGACCTCGCGCTCGCGGCTCGCTACGCCGACCGCCTCGCCGTGGTGGCGGGCGGCGGGCTGCGCGCGGCAGGGCGTCCCGCAAAGGTGCTCACGCCCCAGCTCGTGGCGGACGTCTTCCGCGTGCGAGCGGTGGTCGGGACCGACGTGGTCACCGGTGCGGTCTCGGTGACGCCCGTCCTGCGCGACGAGGCGCTCGCCGTCGGCCGTCGCGGGCCGCGCGTCCTGGTGATCTCCGGCGCTTCGACCGGCGCGGCGCTGCTGCGCTCGCTCGTTCTCAATGGCTACGACGTGTCGTGTGGCGCGCTGAACCGGGGAGATACCGACCAGGCGGTGGCGGAGGCGCTCGGCCTGCCGCGCGTCGACCTGCCGGCGTTCGGCATCGTCGACGACACCGCCTTCCGCCGAGTGCGGCGGCTGGCGTCGGAGGCCGAGGCGATCGTGGTGGGAGCTACGCCTTTCGGGACCGCGAACCTGGCGAACCTGCGCGCGGCGGTGGAGGCGGGCAGGCCGCTCATCGTGGTGGACGCTCACGAGGAGCGGGATTTCGCCCGCGGCGAAGCGCGGCGCTACCTGGCGCGAGCGGCCAGCCTCGGCGCTGTCGCGGTGGCGGACGACGCGCAGGTGCTGCCGGCGCTGGAAAGGATGCTGGGAGGATGAGCCTCGTCGTGATCACGGGTGGCGCGCGAAGCGGCAAGTCGTCTGCGGCCCAGCGGCTGGTCGCCTCGAAGTACTCGGAAGCGACCGTGGTGGTGGCCGCCCACACGCCGGAGGACCAGGAGATGGCGCGCCGCGTCCTCAGGCACCGCGGAGACCGCCCCGCGGGCTTCCGCACCATCGAGGTCCACGAGGGAATGACGTGGACGGTCGACGTGCCGGAGGACGCGTGCCTGCTGCTGGATTGCCTGGGGACGCTCGTCTCGCAGATGGTGGGCGCGGTGTTCGGGCTGCACGCGGAGACCGCGCGCGCCGACGACGTCGTGAGCGAGCAGACCGAGACCGACGTCGGCGTGGCGGTGGACGCGCTCGTCGACTGGCTCGTCGCGCGACGGGCGGACACGGTCATCGTCACGAACGAGGTGGGCAGCGGCATCGTGCCCGCGTTCCCCGACGCGCGGCTGTTCCGCGACGTCCTCGGCCGGGCGAACCGCCGCCTCGTCGACGCCGCCGACGCGGCGTATCTCGCGGTGGCGGGGCGCCTGCTCGATCTCGACGCCCTGCAGGGCGATGCTTCCTGGCCGGGCGAGGGGTAGCGGATGACGCCCGAGGACCGCGTGTCCGCCCTCGCGGCGCGCGTGGCGCCGACCGATCCGGCGTGGCACGAACGCGCGTGGGAGCGCCTCGACGCGCTCACGAAGCCGCCGCGAAGCCTCGGCCGGCTGGAGGCACTCGCTGCGAAGGTCGCGACCGTGCAGCGGACGGTGACGCCGTCGGTCGAGGACAAGACGATCGTGCTGATGGCGGGCGACCACGGCGTCGCAAAGCACGGCGTCTCGCCGTACCCGCAGGAGGTCACCGCGCAGATGGTCGCCAACTTCGCCTCGGGCGGGGCCGCCATCTCCCAGCTCGCCCGCTGGTGCGGCGCGGACATCAGGCTCGTCGACGTCGGTGTCGCGTCGGCCCTGCCCGAGCTGCCCGGCCTGCTGAGGCGCAAGATCGCACGCGGGACCGCGGACATGACCGCCGGCCCCGCGATGAAGCGCGAGGAGGCCGCCGCCGCGGTCCTCGTGGGCGCCGAGCTGGCTGCCGAGGCCGCCCGCGCCGGCGCGACGCTCATCGGCGCCGGCGAGATGGGCATCGGCAACAGCACGGCCGCGTCGGCGCTCGCCGCGGTCCTGTGCGAGTGCGACGCATCCGGGGTCGTCGGCCCGGGGACGGGGCTTGACGCCGAAGGCATGGCGCGCAAGGAGGCTGTCGTGCGGCTGGCCCTCGCGGTCAACCGGCCGGACCCCGCGGATTCCCTCGGCGCACTGGCGGCCGTCGGCGGGCTCGAGATCGCCGGACTTGCCGGCGTGGTGCTCGGATCGGCAGCGACGGGCGTTTGCGTCGTCGCCGACGGCTTCATCTCCGGCGCCGCGGCGCTCGCCGCCCTGCGTATGGCCCCGGCCGTCCGCGACTACCTGTTCGCATCCCACAGATCGGCCGAGCCCGGGCACGCGCGCGTGCTGTGCGCGCTCGACCTGCAGCCGGTGCTCGACCTCGACATGCGCCTCGGCGAGGGCTCCGGCGCAGCTCTCGCGATGGGGATCGTCGACGCGGCGTGCCGCGTCATGAGCGGCATGCGGACGTTCGCCGAGGCCGGCGTGAGCGAGGCGCGCGCATGAGGCCCGCCCGCCCGCGCCCGCTGCGCGACCTCGCGCTCGCGCTCGGCTTCCTCACCCTGCTGCCGGTCACGGCGGAATGGCCCGAGCACGGCGCGCCCGACGCCGTCGGCTACTACGCCTGGGTGGGGTGGCTCCTGGGCGGCGAGGCCGTCCTGCTGGAGTGGGGCCTGTCGTACGTCGGGCGGTCCGCCGTCACGGCGTGGCTGCTCGGCGGCGCTCTCGTCGTGAGCGCTTGGGCCGTCACGACGCGCTTCCTGCACTGGGACGGGCTCGCGGACAGCGCGGACGCGCTCTTCGGGTCGCACGACCGGAAGCGAAGGCTGGAGATCATGCGCGACAGCCGCATCGGCAGCTTCGCGGCGACGGCCGTCGCGCTCACCGCACTCGTGCAGGCCTCCTCCGCCGCCGCCGCCCTCGAGCGCGGAGCCGTGTGGGTCCTCGTGCTCGCGCCCGTCCTCGGTCGCGCGGCCGCCTCGCTCGCCGCGTGGACGCTCCCGCCCGCGCGCGGCGACGGCCTCGGGCTCGCCGCCGCGGGAAGGCCGAACGCGTACGCGGTCGCCGTCACCGCGCTCGCGGTCGCGGCGCTGCCGGCGCTCGGGCTGCTCACCGCGCCGCGCGTGCCCTTCTTCGCGACGCTCGGCATCGGCGTCGCCGCGGCCGTGGCGGTCCCGCGCGCGCTCGCCCGCAGCGTGGGCGGGATGACCGGGGACCTCTTCGGCGCCGCCGTGCTCGCGGTGGAGACGATCGTTCTCGCGGCAGGGGCGCTGGCATCGTGAGCGAGCCGCACGTCGTCGAGCTGCTGCTCGCGCGGCACCCGGAGGTGGAGGCGAACGTCGAGCGGCTCTACATCGGCCGAGGCGACTCGCCGTTCACGGAGCGCGGCGAGCGACAGAAGGCCGCTCTGGCCGCCGCTATCGCCGCGTGGCGGCCGGACGCGGTTCGCAGCTCGCCGATCGGCCGGGCGCGCACGGTGGCGGAGGCCGTCGCGGCGCGAGGCGTCCCCCTCGCCGTCGATGAGGACCTCACCGAGATCGACTTCGGGCACGCCGAGGGGCTGACGTACGAGGAGGCGCACCGCCACGGCATCCCGATGGACTTCCTCGGCGGGCCCGCCGACGCCCGCCCGTTCGGGGGCGGCGAGACGTGGGGCGAGTTCGGCGTGCGGCTCGGGCGGGCGGCGAGCGCCATCCTCGCCGGGCCCGGTCGCGTGGCCGTCGTGACGCACGGGGGCGTCTTTCGCGGGCTCGTCGTCACCTTCCTCGACCTCGAGCCCTCGAGAGCCTGGCGCTTCTCGATCCCGCCCGCGTCCATCGCCACGATGACGCTGCAGGAAAGCTACGGCACCCTGCGGACGTTCGGCCTCGTGCCGGGGGAGACCCCGTGGGAGCTCGGCACCGAGGCGCGCCGGGACGTCACGTAGCGCCAGCTTGCGCGCCTCGCGCGCTTTCAGGCACAATCACCGGACATCCTCCCACTGGAGCCGCGCCGCATGTCCTGGGACGCCATCATCCGACCCGATCTCGCGGGGCTTGAGCCGTACCGGCCCGGCCTGCGCGCGAGCGAGGTGCGCGAGCGCACCGGGCGGGAGCGGGTGATCAAGCTCTCCAGCAACGAGTCGCCGTACGGCCCGTTCCCGTCGGCCGTCGCCGCGATCGCCTCCATAGCCCCGCGGCTGAACCGCTACCCGGACGGCTCCTCCCGCGCGCTCCGCCGGAAGCTCGCCTCCGGGCTCGGGATCTCGGCCGAGGAGGTCGTGGTCGGGGCGGGCAGCAACGAGCTCCTGCGGCTGATCGCGCAGGCGGTCCTCACGCCGGGCGACGAGGTCGTGTACGCGTGGCCGAGCTTCGTGGTCTACCCCATGGTGTGCGGGACGTTCGGGGTCACCGCCGTCCCCGTGCCGCTGAAGGACGGCGTGCACGACGTCGACGCGATGCTCGCGGCGGTCGGCAAGCGAACGAAGCTCATGTTCCTCTGCAACCCCAACAACCCCACCGGCACGATCTACGGCCGCGAGGCGTTCGCGAAGGTCCTGGCCGGGGTGCCGGAGCACGTGCTCGTGGTCGTCGACGAGGCGTACTTCGAGTTCGTCACGAGCGCCGAGTATCCGAACGGGATGGAGGCGTTCGACGGCGAGCGCCCGCTCGTGGTCGCCCGCACCTTCAGCAAGATCTACGGCCTCGCGGGCGCGCGCGTGGGCTACGCCGCGGTCCCGAAGCCGCTGGCAGCCGCGGTCGACGCGATACGCGAGCCGTTCAACGTGAGTTCGCTCGCCCAGGCGGCCGCCCACTACTCCATCGACGACGAGGCTGAGGTCAGGCGCAGACGCGCGAGCAACCAGGAGCAGAAAGCCTACCTGTACTCGAGCTTCGACCGGCTCGGGATCCGTTACCTGCCAAGCGAAGCGAACTTCGTGTGGGTGGTGACGGAGAGACCGGTCGAGGCGTTCGAGGCGCTCCTCGCCGAGGGCGTCATCGTGCGCGGTTTCGGCGCCGCCGACGCCTTGCGCGTGACCGTTCCCTCGGCCGAGGACGCGCCGGCCGTCGCGGCCGCGTTCGAAGCGGTCGTCGGGCGGCTCGGATCGCTGTAGGCCCGGCCCGCCACACACTTGTCGGGCGGGCCGTTCGCGGAAACATGAGAAGGGGTCTTGGGACATGCTCGTCATAATGCGCGATCGCGCGACGCAGGCCGA
>JAJZPX010000167.1 GCA_021811025.1 Actinomycetes bacterium | reverse complement strand
GACGCGATCCGCGGCCGCCCCGCCAAGATCCGGCAGCAGCTCGACGCCCGGGCGCCCGTCCCCCGCCGCCCACGACGCGGGGATTCCGCTGCTGCTCGCCCCGAACGAGAAGACCAGGACGCGACCGGCCGGCAAGGCGAGTACCGCCGGAGACGCCGCCTCAGCGCCGTCGCGGCCGGCGCCCGCCGTCGCGATTCCGGCTGCATCCAGGGTCTCGAGCGTCTCGAGAAGGCCCTGCGGGCCCCAGTCGAGCACGTGGTTGTTCGCCAGCGTTAGGCAGTCGAAGCCGGCGGCGCGGAGGCAGCCGGTGTTCGCGGGGTGCATCCGGTAGTTGATGCCCTTCGGCTCGGCCTGGCTGCTCGTCGTGACGCTCGTCTCCAGGTTGCCGATGCGGCGATCCGGCGCGCGGTCGTCGAGCTCCTCCAGGAGGTCGCCCCACACATAGGCGAAGTCGACGGGACGGGGGATCGGCCCGTTCGCCCGCTCGGCCAGCTCGACGTAGTCGAGTGCCGAGGTCGCGTACGGCTCGTAGATCCAGGGTTCCGACGGATGCGGCAGCGCCTGGTCGATCCCTCGGCCGGTCATCACGTCGCCGCAGAGGAAGAGCGTGACGTCCTCGGGATCGCCGGCTTGCTCGCGCGCGCCCACGCGCACCTCCTCGTCCGGGCGCCATGGCTGCCGCGCCCGGCTGAGGGGTACCCGCTTTTCGGCACGAAGGACGCCCTAGAGCGCGAAGCCCCCGTGCTTCCGGAAGTGCTCGACGAGCCCGCCGTCGGCGAGCAGCGTCGCCATCACCGGCGGCAGCGGCGCGAACGGGATCTCGGTGCCCTTCGTGATGTCGCGGACCACGCCCGCCGTGAGGTCGAGCTCGAGATCGTCGCCGTCGTCGACGAGGTCGGTGTCGCACTCCACCACGGGCAGACCGGTGTTGATCGCGTTGCGGAAGAAGATGCGGGCGAAGCTCTTGGCGAGCACGGCCTTCGTGTTCGCGTGGATGAGCACCAGCGGCGCCTGCTCGCGGCTCGACCCCATCCCGAAGTTGCGGCCCGCCACCAGGAAGCCGCCGTTCGGCTTCACCTTCTCGTAGTAGCGCGGGTCGAGCTCCTCCATCGCGTGGACGGCCATCGCCTCCATGTCCGTGGACTTGAACTTGTACTTCCCGGAGATGATGTAGTCCGTGTTGATGTCGTCGCCGTACTTGAACGCCGTCGCGCGGATCTCCATGCTCGCCCTCCCCTACCCGAAGTACTTGCGCGGATCGGTGATGCAACCCTCGATCACGCTGGCGGCCACCGTGGCGGGACTGCCGAGGTAGATGAAGGCGTTGCTGTTGCCCATGCGGCCCTTGAAGTTGCGGTTGGCGGTCGAGATCACGTTCTCGCCGTCCGAGGGCACACCGTTGTGCGTGCCCACGCACGGCCCGCAGCCGGGCGTCACGACCGCCGCTCCGGCTTCGACCAGCGTCTGGATGTGGCCGGCCGCCATCGCGTCGAGGTAGACCTGCCGCGAAGCCGGAGCGACGATGAAGCGCACGTCCGGGTGGACCTTCCTTCCGCCAAGGATCGACGCGGCGATCGCGAGGTCCTCCAGCCGGCCGTTCGTGCACGTCCCGACGAAGCCCTGCGCGATCGGCGTGCCCGCCACCTCCTCGATCGGCGAGACGTTGTCGACCGAGTGCGGCTTGGCCACCTGCGGGCCGAGCGCGGAGGCGTCGATGGTGACCTCGCGGGCGTAGACGGCGTCCGCGTCCGGCTCGACCGGCCGCGGCGCGCGCGTCCCGCGTCCCGCGTACCACGCGAGCGTCTTCGCGTCCGCGCGCATCAGGCCGGCCTTCGCGCCCACCTCGATAGCCATGTTCGATATCGTCATCCGCGCTTCCACCGACAGCGCGCCGATCACGGGCCCGTCGAACTCGAGCGCCATGTACGTCGCGCCGTCCGCGCCGATCCTGCCGGCCAGCGCGAGGACGAGGTCCTTGCTGAACACGCCCGCCGGCAGCTCGCCGGCATACGTCACCAGATACGTCTCGGGCACCTTGAACCACAGCTTGCCGGCCGCCATCGCGGCGGCGCCGTCCGTCGAGCCCACGCCGGTGGAGAACACGTTGACGGCCCCGTAGGTGCAGGTGTGGCTGTCGCAGCCCACCATCAGGTCGCCCGGCACGACGTGTCCCTGCTCGGGCACCAGCTGGTGGCACACCCCGCACCCCACGTCGTAGAGGATCGCACCAGTGCGCTTGCCGAACTCGCGCATCTGCGCGTGGAGCGCGGACACGCCCTCGAGCGGCGACGGCGCGGAGTGGTCGATCACCAGCGCGACCCTCGCGGGGTCGAACACCTCGCTCACTCCCATGCGCTCGAGCGCCCTGATCGCGAGCGGCGATGTGCCGTCCTGCCCCATCACGAAGTCCACGTCCGCGACGACTATGTCGCCCGCGCTCGCGTCGGTCCCGCTGTGAGCCGAGAAGACCTTCTCGGCGATCGTCTTGCCCACCTGCGCCCTCTCCTCGTCGCTTCGCTGTAAGTCGACGCCGGCCGCAACCTGCGCGCCGGCGCCGTCCCACCTGCCGCAGTCGGCCGCGGTGCTGCTACGCGCCCTTCGCCTTCTGCTCGGCCTGCATGTCCTTGAAGACGTACAGCAGCTCCTTGTCGAACAGCGCGCGCTTCAGCTCGACCGCCATCTCGCGCACGCGCGGCAGCATCTCGGCCGCGTCCTCCTTCGACAGCTCGATGCCGTACTCGTGGAACTTGAGCTGGATCGCCTTGCCGCCCGAGTGCTTGCCGACCACGATCTGGCGGACCAGGCCGACCTCCTCGGGCGAGAAGACCTCGTACGTCTTCGGGTTCTTGATGACGCCATCCGCGTGGATGCCGCTCTCGTGCGCGAACATGTTCGTGCCCACGACCGACTTCCACACCGGGATCTGTCGCCCTGCCGCCGCCATGACGTACTCCGCGACCTCGCGGAAGCGCTTCGTGTCCATGCCTAGGTCGAGCTCCTCGATGTACTTGAGCGCCATCACGACCTCCTCGAGCGCCGCGTTGCCCGCGCGCTCGCCGAGGCCGCCGATGGTGACGTTCACCCATGTGGCGCCGCCGTGGATGCCCGCGATCGCGTTGGCTACGGCCATGCCGAAGTCGTTGTGCGTGTGCATCTCGATCTCGAGGCCCGTGTGCTCGACGAGGTGCTTGACGAGGCGGTACGTGCGGAACGGCTCCATCACGCCGATCGTGTCGCAGAAGCGCAGCCGGTCGGCGCCCGCGTCCTTCGCCGCCTTCGCGTACTCCATGAGGAACCCGACCTCGGTCCGCGAGGCATCCTCCGCGTTCACCGACACGTAGACGTCCGGGTTCTTCTCCTTCGCGTACGTCACGCACTCGCTGATGGTCTTGATCACCCACGGACGATCCTTCATGAGCTTCGTCTCGATGTGGATGTCCGAGGTGGCGAGCGAGATCGCTATCGCGTCGACGCCGCAGTCGAGCGACGTCTGGATGTCGGGGATATTCGCGCGATTCCAGCCGAGAACGGACGCGTTCAGCCCGAGATGGGCGATCTGCTCGATGACGTCGCGCTCGTCGCCGCCCATCGCGGGGATCCCGGCCTCGATCTGATGGACGCCGATCTCGTCCAGCAGCCTCGCGATACGTATCTTCTCCTTGTTGGCGAAGACGACCCCGGCGGTCTGCTCGCCGTCGCGCAGGGTCGTGTCGTCGATCATGATCGGGGCGAGACCCAGCATGCTCTCGACGGGCATGTCGTAGGCGAGCCTCTTGTCCACGTGCCGTACCTCCTTCAAGGGCGAAAAACCCGGCATGGGGGAAGCAACAGGGTAACGCGTCCAGCCCGGGGACTGCCAGCGGCGCGGCGCACCTGCGCCCGGCAAGCGTGTCAGGTAAGTGTACGGCACCTTGCCGTTCGGCGACAATCGGACCGCCGGCGTATCGGCGAGTACTCCCGCAGGCGCACGACGTGTCGGAGGCACGCATGGAAGCGGCGCTCGTATGGCGGCCCGATCTCGCATCGTACGACTTTGGGGGCAGCCACCCACTCGACCCCGTCCGCGTGACGCTGTCGGTGTCGCTCATGCGCGACTATGGGGTCCCGCCGTCGGACGCCGTGCTGTCGCCCCGGCCCGCACGCGACGACGTCCTCGAGCTCGTCCACGACGCCGGCTACGTCGCCGCGGTCAAGGAGGCCTCCGCGCAGCCCGACCGCTTCCATCCGAGGATGGGTCTCGGCACGACCGACGACCCGGTGTTCCGCGGCATGCACGAGGCGTCGGCCCTCGTCTGCGGCGCGTCGGCCGCAGCGCTCTCGGCGGTGGTGGAGGAGCGCTGCCTCCGCGCTTTCTCGCCCGCCGGCGGGCTGCACCACGCTCATCGGGCGAGGGCGGCCGGCTTCTGCGTCTACAACGACCCCGCCGTCGCCATCGCCGCCGTCCGCGAGCAGCATCCCGGCCTCAGGGTGCTCTACGTCGACATCGACGGGCACCACGGCGACGGCGTGCAGGAGGCGTTCTACGACTCGCCCGAGGTCATGACGATCTCGCTGCACGAGACCGGCGCGTTCCTGTTCCCCGGAACCGGGTTCTCCGACGAGATCGGCGAGGGCGCCGGGACGGGCTACGCCGCGAACGTGCCCCTGCCGCCCTGGGCGGACGACGAGTGCTACCGCCTGGCGTTCGACGGCGTCGTGGTCCCGCTCGCGGACGCGTTCCGCCCGGCCGTCGTCGTCGCCCAGCTCGGCGTCGACGCGCACCACTCCGACCCCCTCACCCAGCTCGGCCTCAGCCTCCCCGGCTACCGCTGGCTGGTGAGGCGGATCGTCGGGCTCGCCGACGGTCTCTGCCGGGGCAGGCTGTGCGCCCTCGGAGGCGGCGGGTACTCGGCGCGAACGGTGGTGCCGCGCGCGTGGGCGTGGGTGATGGCGGAGCTGCTCGGCGTCGACGTGCCGGAGGAGCTGCCCGAGACGTGGAGGGCGCAGGTGAGGGCGTTCGGCGAGGAGCCTCCGGCGACGCTCGGCGCCGACGACGCGTTCGAGCTCCCCCACGCGCGCCGGCAGCAGGTCGTCGAGAAGACCCGCGCCGCGGTGCGCGAGACGCGCGCCGCCGTGTTCCCGCACCTCGGCCTGACCCCCTGAGCGGCGTTAGCCTCTCCTCGGGCGAGGGTATCTCGCCGTACGCGACCACCGAGAGCGAGGGAGGGCACCATGCAGGGCGGTCAGATGGGCGGCCAGGGCAT
>JAJZPX010000166.1 GCA_021811025.1 Actinomycetes bacterium | reverse complement strand
CGAGGAAGGCGACCGCGAACCCGGGCAACAGCAGACGTCTCATACCGGCACTCTCCCCCGCGTCGGCGAGCTGACTCCTTGCCTGCCAGGCCGATTTCGCGCCGGGAGGTGCTGGGC
This sequence comes from Actinomycetes bacterium, assembly GCA_021811025.1. Lineage (GTDB taxonomy): Bacteria > Actinomycetota > Coriobacteriia > Anaerosomatales > JAJZPX01 > JAJZPX01. Next base: position 5,145 of record JAJZPX010000166.1, on the reverse strand, counting down.
GCACGCTCCTGAAAACACAAAACCGGCCCTGAGCGACTCGGCCGGTTGCACCACCAGCTCCCCACGCTCCAGGTGCCCAGTTTTAACGGAGAGTGGATCTCAGCTTCCTCATCGCCCAGTCCGGCCCCTCGAAGCGGATCCTGTGGATGACTTCGCGGACGTGGCGGGCAGCATTATGCGGGTGGAAGGCGGTGCCAGTCAATGAATCGGAGGCTTCCTTAGGGAACCTGAGCTGCGGTGATACCCGGAAGGGTATGCCCGCAGACGCCGGTGGTAGACTGTCGCCGGACGGGGCGGAAGGAGCGGCGGATGAGGGACGAGGCGATCGCGGGCGGAGTCGCGCCGTCGTCGCTCGCCGGGAGGCTCCTCCAGGCCGTCGAAGCGGGGGTCGACGCCGATTCCGGGGCGTTCGATCGCCTCGCGCTCGAGGTGTTCGCGCACCAGTACGGGACGAACGCCGCGTACCGGGAGTTCTGCGACGCCTCCGGCGCCTCGCCGGCCGGCGTCGGCTCCTGGCGCGACATCCCCGCCTACCCCACCGACGCCTTCAAGCACTCGATCGTCGCCTCCTTCCCTTTCGAGGACGCGGTCATGGCGCAGCTGACGAGCGGGACGACCTCGCCCAACCAGCGCGGGCGGATATTCCGCGACGAGGCCGGGCGGGCGCTCGTCTTCGCCGCGAACCGCGTGATGACCGGCGCCTGCCTTTTCCCCGACTTCGAGCGGGGGCGCCGATGCCGCATCCTCATCCTGGCGCCCGGTCCCGACACGGCCCCGTCGATGGGCATGGCCATCGGCATGGAGGAGACGCGGCGGCATTTCGGCACGCCCGACAGCGCGTTCCTGGTCGACCGCCGCGGGGTGCGCGTCAAAGCGCTCGTGAGCGCGCTGAGGACGGCGGAGGAGAGCGGCGCCCCCGTGGCGCTCATAGGCGCCACGTCGGCGTTCGTCTACTTCCTGAAAGCGGCGAGGCGCAGGAGGATGCGGTTCGGCCTGCCGCCGGAGAGCCGGGTGTGCGACGGAGGCGGCTACCGCGGCCGGTTCGGCGAGGTGCCCCGCGACGACTACCACCAGCTGGTGGAAGACGTCCTCGGCGTGCCGGAGCGCATGTGCGTGAACGTGCTCGGGCTCGCGGAATCGGCGACCAACTACTTCGACGACACGCTCCGCAACCACGTCCTCGGCCGTCCCCGCACGCCGCGGCGCAAGGTCCCGCCGCCGTGGACGCGCACGGACGTCGTGAGCGCGGAGACGGGCGAGGTGCTGCCGCCGGGCGAGGTCGGGCTGCTGCGGCATTTCGACCTCGCGAACCTCCCGACGGTCATCGCCGTGCAGAGCGACAACCTCGGCGCGATCGACGGCCGGGGCGGGTTCGAGATCGTCGGGCGGGCGAAGGTCGTCGGCGGGAAGGTGTCGCCTCTGCCGAGCGACGTGCCGGTGGGCCCGATGGGTGACCGGCGCGTGTTCAGGCTGCTCGAGGCGTACGTGAACTTCTCGATCGACTTCGGGATGGGGCGCGTGCGGAGCGACGCCGCGAAGGCGAACGAGCTCGAGCTGCGCACCGGGGACGACGCGGCGCCGAGCTGCCCCCTCGTCGTCGACGACCTCGTCGCCGGAACCGACGACGCCACGGCGCGCGAACGAGCGAGGCGCGCGCTCGAGCCCGGGCGCGGCGAGGGCTCGCCGAAGGGTCAGACGCCCTTGAGGTAGGCGGCGTGGATCGACTTGTAGGCGAGCGGCACGCCGACGAGCGCGAAGAGGATGACCGGCAGCGCCGCCACCGCAACCAGGGCTGCCTTCCTCCCCCGCCAGCCCAGCGTGAGCCGCAAGTGCAGGTACCCTGCGTACACGAGCCAGCTGACGAGCGACCACGTCTCGACGGGGTCCCAGCCCCAGTACCGGCCCCACGCCTCGTTCGCCCAGATCGCGCCGGCGGCGATCATGATCCCGAGGAAGACGAACCCGGCCGCGATGAACTTGAACGAGAGGTCGTCGAGGACCGCCTGCGACGGCAGCTTGTCCAGCACGCTCTTCCATCGCTCCGAGCGGTCGCCGTCCCTCACCAGGTAGACGACGGAGATCGCGAACGACGCGAGGAACGACGCGTACGTCAGCTTGGCGAACGAGACGTGGATCGTCAGCCACCAGCTCGCGAGCGTCGGCGTCAGCTGCAGGTCCGCTCGCGGGGCCACGAGCATCGCGCCGCCGATCATCAGGAACGACACCGGCATCACCGCGAGGCCGAGCGCCTCCAGATCGCGGCGGCGCCACACGATGAGGCCGAACAGCACGACGGCCGCGTACGCGAGGCTCGGCACCACCTCGTAGAAGCCGAGCATCGGCGGATGGCCGACCCGCGCCCAGCGGATCGCTATGGCGAGCGTTTGCGGCACGAGCCCGGCGAGCGACACCCGCAGCGCCGGCCGCATGAGCGGGCGGTGGAAGACGAAGCCGACCGTGAACAGCACGCTGCCGGCGGCGTATAGCGTGACCGTCGCCCACATGAGCACGATCTCGAGCGTCATGCCGACTCCTCCTTCTCGGCCGGCTCCCGTCCGGCCGCCTCGCGAAGGGCGGCCTCCACCCGCTCGGCGAAGAGCGGGTCCCCTCGCCTGTCGGACACGGCGGCGCGAAGCTCGGGACCGCCGGCGCCGTCCGCGAGCAGCGCGCGGACGGTACGATACGGCATCCACAGCGAGGCGGAAACGGCGGCGGCGGCGAGCGCGAACAGCAGGTACATCGGGTAGACGGACCAGTCGTCGGCGACGTCGAGGCGCGCGTAGTAGCCGATGGAGACGAGCCGCAGCCGCGCTCCCTCGGGCAGCGTAAGCGCCTCGCCGGGCCGCAGGGTGACCGGGGGGCCGGTTCCCTCGTCCGACGCGACCGAGACCTCCACGCGCCCGTCGCGCGGGACGCGCCCCACGACGCCCTCGGGGGTCCTGTCCGCCGGAACGACGACGCGCAGGTCGTGGCGGACGGAGTCGTCCGCGCCGGTCACCTCGAGCCCGGCCGGCGTCGTCCCGGACGCCTTCGACGCGTCGAAGTCCACGAAGGCGTGGGCGGTGGAGATCACGCTGCCGCCGGTCGACTCGAGCGAGAAGACCGGCGCGAGCCCGTAGCCGGCCATGTGCACCAGCAGCGAACCGTGCCGCAGCGGGGCGTTCGGGTACACGTGGTGACCGGCGAGGTGGCGGCCGTCGCGGGCGTACAGCGTCACCACCGGAGACGCCCCCCGCGGGACGCCGTCGCGGTCCGTGTACTCGAACACGAGGTCGGACGCGCCGACGCCGAGCCCGCTGTGGCCGAGGCAGAGGGGGCTCTCGTTCGCGCGCGCGTAGGATTCGGCCGAGTCGGTCACGGTCGAGCCGACCGGGACCTGGAGCACCCCCTCGCAGCGCCCGAGCCTCCCGAGCCCGATCACGAGGAAGAGCAGCGCGAGCGTCGCGTGGAAGAGCGGGCTGCCCAGCAGGCGGAAGCGCCCCGTGCGCGCCGAGAGGAGCTTCGGCCCGTGACGCACGCTCAGCCGCATGCGCCGCAGGCTTCGCGCGAGCGCGTCCAGCGCCTCGTCCTCTCGCCCGGCCGCCACCGGCACGACCCGCTGCGGCCGCTCCCGCAGCCGCCGGACGTCCGCCTCCGACACGCTTCCCGCACGCGCGAACGCCCCAAAGGCCGCGACGCCGCGCTCCCACGCGCACGCTGCGGTCGAGAGGGCGAGCCACGCCACGAGGAGCAGGAACGGCAGCGAGTTGAAGACGTCGAAGAGACCGAGGGCACGGGCCACGGGCGAGAGCAGCGGGTAGCGCGCCTGCCACTGCGCGACCGCGCCGGAGCCGGCGAGCGAGACCTGCGGGACGACGGCGCCAAGGATCGCGCAGGCGGCGACCCCGGCGAGCAGCCAGATCGCGGTCGTGCGAGACCCCAGGCGGCGGAGCGGCGAGCGCTTCGGCGACATCACTTCACCGGCGCGAGCGGCCTGGCGTCCACCTTGTCGACGAGCCACCCTGCCGCGTCGCGCACGAGCGTGTAGGTGGCCTCGTACGAGGCGGTGTACATCGGGGACGTGTACTCGCTCTTGCTCAAGCTGAAGTAGCGGTACCGCCATTCCTCGGACGCCGCGAACAGCGCGCGCGTGCCCTCCTCGGACTCGGAGCGCTTCGTGAACTTCACGAGCTGCTGCTCGATCCCCTGGTCCTGCTGCCGGTTGAGCTCGACGTACGAGTCGACCCGCACCCCCTCGTACGGCGTCGCCGCCCGGCTCGCGAGGTCCGAGTTCGCCATCCGGTACGCGAACGACGTGTAGTCGAGGTACGTGCGAACGGCCGCCTCCGGAGCGCGAAAGTCGGCCTTCTCCGGCACCACCGGCGGCGCGAGCTTCGTCCCGCTCGTCCGCGGGCCGCATCCGGCGAGGAGGGACGCCACGAGCAGGGGCAGGACGAGGCTCAGGCAGCGCAAGGCGCGCCAACGGCGGGTGGTCATCGCCTCATCCTACACACGGCCGGTCGACGATGCCAGCGCGGGGCGCGCAGCGAGGAGCACGACCGCGGCCGGGGCCGCGGCGAGCAGGACGAGGTCCTCTCCGACGCCGAGCGCGAACGCAGCGCCGATGCCGAACACCGACCACGCGACGGGGATCACCACCAGGTGCTTCGGCACGCGGGCATCCGTGAGCAGCAGCATCCCGAACGTGAAGATCGCGATCGGGCACGGCGCCACACCGAACGCCGGGCCGCGGGGGAACGGCCGGCCGTGCACGGACGCGATGAGCGGGTAGAGCACGAGCGAGTAGCCGACCAGGAACAGCCCCGCCATCGAGCGCAGGCTCCCGGCGAAGCCGAAGCGCAGGCGACCGCGGAAGCCGGCGGCCGCGATCAGCAGGGCTTCCAGCGCGAACCCGGCCGTGAACAGCGCCGGAAGGGAGAAGCTGTTCGTGCGGACCATCAGCACGAACGTCGCCGCTCCGCCCGCCCAGAACAGCGCGAGCATGAGCGACATCGCCAGATTGCGGCGCGGGAATCGGATGAACACGAACGCCACGGCGAGGACGCCGACCGCGTAGGCCAGGATCGGCGCCGGCCATATGAGCCGGTTGTACCAGGACCAGTCGGCCGACGTGAGCATCCGAAGCCGGGCGGGTCGGGCCCGGCC
>JAJZPX010000165.1 GCA_021811025.1 Actinomycetes bacterium | reverse complement strand
CAGCAGGACGGCGAGAACGACAACTACCGTCCCGACGAGGGCGAGCCGGTCGAGGTAGGACGCGTGGACGTCCACGATGGTCGACGCGAGGGTGACGTCGCCGGAGACGACCGAGAGATGCACGCGATCGTAGATCAGCCCGGAGCCGAGCTCGATGGGAACGGTCACGTAGTTGTCGGCGGGCCGCAGCGAGGTCCTGATCCGCGTCCCCGACGGGAAGTGAGCGCTCTGGGACCAGCAGACGACGTCCACGGAAAGCGTCTTGTCGCTGCCGTTGCGCACGACGAGGGGGATCTTCCCGGCGGTTCCGGAGAGCGTGATCGTCTGCGTGGTCACGCTCACGCCGTCGAGCACCCCGCGCGACGAGCGAAGTGCGGCGTCGGCGAACGCCCGGCCGCGGGAGGCGTCGGTCCAGCCCCCCGTCGCGCCCGCCCACAGCCGGCTCTCGGCCAGCAGCGAGTCGTACAGGGCGCTCGTGGCGGCATCGTCCCGCTCGCTCACCGCGCCGACGAGCGCCAGCGCGAAACGCCGGGCTTCCGCCACGGCCGCCCAATATCCGGAGGGAGCGAGAGGGCCCGGGGAGGCGGCGGAGCGGAGCCTCGCCCGAGAGAGCGGCTTCGCCTCGGCGGCTTCGCCCGTCGTCCGGAAGCGCACCCAGCCCGACCTGCCGAGCTCGACGAGCGCCGCCTCGAGCGCGGCGACGCTCGTGCCTCCATCGCCGACGCCCACGCTGAGCACCTCGGGTGCCGGGTCCTTCTGCGAGACCATTCGCGAGAACAGGTAGTCGAGCAGCGGCCCCGTCGACGCCTCCCCGCCTGCGAGCAGGCTCGACGCGCGCTCGTCGACGACGATCCCCCGCGCGGGGCTGTCGGCAAGGGCGTACACGCCGGGCAGCGGCGTCGCGACCTTCGACACGGTGATGCTCGACGGCCTCAGCAGCACCCAGCCGATCCGCTCGTCCTTCAGGACGGGCAGCGCGCTCTCCGGCACGCTGTCGCCCGCCACCGCCGTCCCGGCCGACGGAGTCGTCCCGAGGGACGCCTGGTACGCGGAGAAGCCGCGGTCGTAGTGCAGCGCGAGGTCGCGCATGCCCCCGATCGAACGGAGGCCGAACAGATCGGGGTCGGCGAACGGCACGTTGAGGATCTCGAGACGCCCGTCGGCGGCCGATCGCTTCAGCGCCGCCGCCGCGGCCGCATACGTCCCCGCGATCGGAGAGTCCTTCGAGGCCGCCCGGGTCGAGGTCTCATCGCTCGCCAGCTCGAAGCCCGAGCTCATCCGCCTCCACTCGTCCAGCATCAGCGGCGGGAACGCGACGGACATGCGCAGCCAGGGCGAGCGAGCCATCATCGCCGTGAGGTCGTTAACGGTGTCGCGTGCACCCGTGCTCGTCGCAGGGTCCGCCAAGAACCGGCCGTCGGGTCCGACCATCGGCGAGTAGCCGAGGCGCGCGACGACGGCTACGGGCAGCGGCTCGCGGCCGGGCTTGACGACGTAGAGCCGGTCGTCGAGCGTCACCGGCGCAAGCCTGTCGCCCGTGACGTACACCTCGACCGGGTACGCGGCTTCCTTGAGCTCGAGGTCGGACAGAGGCCGGGTGAACGCGATGCTGACATTGCCCGGGTGGACGGAGTAACGTTGCTGCGTCCTCTGGTAGAGCAGGTGCCCGGACGGCCGGCGGACGCGGACGCGCACGGTGAGCCTGTCGACGGGCGCTCGGACGGTCACGGACACGGTGAGCGACATCGTGCCCGTGGGCGGCACGGACGGCGCGGCCTTGGACAGCGACACGGCCATCGAGGCGCTCTGGGAGCGCGCAGGCGACGGAACGGAGGAGGCGGAGGGGGCGGCGGACGCCTGGCGAGGGAGTCCCGGAGCCGGCAGCAGTGACATGGCGATCACGGCGGTGATGAGAACTGCGATGCCTCTGAGCTGCTGTTTCCTTCGCCCGAAGGGACGACGCACGACGAGACCTCCAGGTCGGCGCGGGCTACGCCGATGTTCGTCCGGAAAGGTGATACGGGTACGATAGCGAACTGTGAGGCAAGGATACCGCATCGCGGAAAGGACCGCGCTCGATGGCAGACAACGAGACTCCGCGCATCCCTGAAGTGCTCCCGCTGATCCCCCTGAGGGATCTGATCCTGTTCCCGAACCTCGTCGTGCCGCTCTTCGTCGGGCGCGATCGCTCGATCACGGCGCTCGAGGAGGCCATGAGGCAGGAACACATGGTGGCGCTCGTGACCCAGCGGAAGGCGGAGACTCAGGATCCGGAGCGCGAGGACCTGTACGAGATCGGCTGCGTCGCCTCCGTGATGCAGGAGCTGAAGCTGCCCGACGGCACCGCGAAGGCGCTCGTCGAGGGGCAGCAGCGGATGCGCGTGCTCGAGTTCATCGCCGACGACCCGTACTTCAAGGTGCGCGTCGAGCTCATCCCCGAGATATCCGAGGTGGACGTCGAGACCGAGGCGCTCATGCGCAACCTCGTCTCCGACTTCGAGAAGGCCGCGCAGCTCGGGAAGCCGGTGCCGCAGGAGGTGCTCATGGCCGCAGTGAGCATCGAGGAGCCCGGGCGCCTCGCCGACTTCGTCGCGTTCCATCTCAACCTCAAAGTGGAGGAGAAGCAGACGATCCTCGAGGCGCTGGATCCGAAGCAGCGGATCGAGAAGGCGTCGGGCTTCCTGCGCAAGGAGCTCGAGATCCTCGAGCTCGGCAGCAAGATACAGAACCGCGTCAAGGAGCAGATGACCAAGACCCAGCGCGAGTACTTCCTGCGCGAGCAGCTCAAGGCGATCCAGCAGGAGCTCGGGCAGTACGACGAGGTCCAGGCGGAGATCGACGAGTACCGGGAGAAGATCAGGCAGTCGGGGATGCCCGAGGAGGTCGAGGAGAAGGCGCTGAAGGAGCTCGGCCGGCTCGAGAAGATGCCGCAGGCCGCGGCGGAGACCGCCGTCATCCGCACATACCTCGACTGGCTCGCCGGGCTGCCGTGGAATCGCGAGAGCGAGGAGAAGCTCGACCTCGTGGAGGCGCGCAAGATCCTGGACGAGGACCACTACGGCCTCGACAAGGTGAAGGAGCGCGTGCTGGAGTACCTCGCGGTGCACAAGCTGACGGAGAAGCAGCGCGGCCCGATCCTGTGCTTCGCCGGGCCCCCGGGCACCGGCAAGACCTCGATCGGCAGGTCGATTGCCCGCGCGCTCAACCGCAAGTTCATCCGAATGAGCCTAGGAGGCGTGCGCGACGAGGCCGAGATCCGCGGCCATCGCCGCACGTACGTGGGGGCGCTGCCGGGACGCATCATCCAGTCGATCTCGACCGTCGACACGAAGAACCCAGTGTACATGATGGACGAGATCGACAAGGTCGGGATGGACTTCCGCGGCGACCCCACCTCGGCGCTTCTCGAGGTGCTCGACCCGGAGCAGAACTTCGCGTTCCAGGACAATTACCTCGAGGCGCCGTTCGACCTCTCGGACGTCATGTTCATCACGACGGCCAACCTGCTCGACACGATCCCGCCGGCGCTCCAGGACCGGATGGAGGTCATCCACTTCCCCGGCTACACGGAGGACGAGAAGCTGCACATCGCCAAGAAGTACCTGGTGCCGAAGCAGCTGAAGGAGCACGGGCTCTCCCCCGGCAAGCTCGCGTTCGACGACGCGGCGCTGCTCGAGATCGTGCGGCGGTACACGCGGGAGGCCGGCGTTCGCAACCTCGAGAGGAACGTGGCCGCCGTAGCCCGCCAGGTGGCCCGCTCGGTCGTCGAGGGCAAGAAGGCGAAGACGACGGTCACCGCCAGGACGGTGCACCGCTACCTCGGCCCTCAGAAGTTCACCTTCGGCCTTGCCGAGGAAAAGGACGAGGTCGGCGTGGCGACCGGGCTGGTGTGGACGGAAGTCGGCGGCGACATCATCTTCGTCGAGGCCGCCACGATGCCCGGCAGGGGCAACCTCACGCTCACCGGACAGCTCGGGGACGTGATGCGGGAGTCCGCGCAGGCGGGCGTGAGCTACATCCGCACGCGGACGAAGGACCTGGGCATCCCCGGCGACTTCCTCGAGAAGAACGACATCCATATCCACGTCCCGGCCGGCGCGATCCCGAAGGACGGGCCGTCGGCGGGGATCACGATGGCCACCGCGCTGGCGTCCGCGCTCATCGGTTGCGCCGTGCACCGTGACCTGGCGATGACGGGCGAGATCACACTCCGCGGCCACGTCCTGCCGATCGGCGGCCTGAAAGAGAAGATGCTCGCGGCGCACAGGGCGGGCATCAAGACCGTGCTCATCCCGAAGGAGAACACGCGGGACCTCGAGCTGCTGCCGGAGCATGTGCGCAAGGACGTGGAGATCGTTCCGGTCGAGAGCATGGACGAGGTGCTGTCGCGCGCGCTCGTCCGTCAGTGCAGGCCGAAGGCTGTCGCCGCGAGGAAGAAGCGCGAGGCGCCCGTCAAGCAGGTGGCGCAGCGCCGCTCGGCCGCGGACGCGGCGGAGCAGGCATGAGAGTCCTCGTCACCGGCGGCGCGGGATTCGTCGGCAGCAACCTGGCGTTCGCGCTCATCGGGGCGGGGCACGACGCCGGGGTGATCGACGACCTGTCGACGGGGCGCGTCGAGAACCTCCACCCCGCGGCGTGGTTCCGAAGGCTCGATATTCTCGATCCCGCGCTCGGCGACGCGGTCGCCGAGTTTTGCCCGGACGCGGTCGTGCACCTCGCCGCGCAGGCGAGCGTGTCGGGCTCGTTGCGCGATCCCGAGCGCAACCACGCGGTGAACGTCGAGGGCACGAGGCGCGTCGCCCGCGCCGCGCTCGCGTGCGGGGCCAGGCGCCTCGTCTCGGCCTCGTCCGCGGCGGTGTACGGCGAGCCCGTCGCGCTGCCGCTGCCGGAGAGCGCTCCGAAGGCGCCGACGAACCCCTACGGCGACTCGAAACTGACGGCCGAGCTCGTGCTCATCGAGGAGCTCGGGACGAGCGAGCTGGACTTCGGCAGCTTCCGGTTCAGCAACGTGTACGGCCCTCGGCAGGACGCGTTCGGGGAGGGCGGCGTCGTCGCCATCTTCTCCGAGCGCATGGCGTCCGGCGAGCAGGTGACGATCTACGGTGACGGGCGCCAGACGCGGGACTTCGTGTTCGTCGGCGACGTCGCGGCGGCGATCTCCGAGGCGCTTTCGGCCGACGAGCGCCTCGCCGTCTCCGGCGTCGACGGCCCCGCCTACAACATCTCCACGGGCGAGGAGGTCTCCGTCCTCGACCTGGCCGGCAGGATGGCG
>JAJZPX010000164.1 GCA_021811025.1 Actinomycetes bacterium | reverse complement strand
CGATCTTGCGCAGCGCGGCGAGCGCGACGAACGACGCCGCCGGCATGGCGGGCACGAGCACGGCTGTCAGCCAGAGCGGCATCGTCACCCCTTCAGGATGTCGAGGTCGTCGGACTCGACGTTCGCGTGGCCCTCGCGGAAGAACACGAGCACGAGGGCGAGGCCGACGCCGATCTCGGCTGCGCCGACCACCATCGCGAACAGCGCGAAGCTCACGCCGGTCGCCGCGGGGTCGGGCAGCGTTCGGCCGAAGGCCACGAACGTGAGGTTCACGGAGGTGAGCATGAGCTCGAGGCACATGAGCGACTGTATGAGGCTGCGCCGCGTGAGGAAGCCGAACAGCGCGATGAGGAACACCACGGCGGCGAGCGTGAGGAACCACGAGGCGGGGATCACTAGCGCGCCTCCTTCGCGAGGTAGATCGCGCCGATGAGCGCGGCGAGCAGGATGAGCGAGCTGATCTCGAACGGCGCCGCGTACCTGGTGAGGAGCGCGTAGGCGATGCTCGTGGTGGTCGTCGGCGGCTCCGCCGCTCCGAGCGAGGGCACGAAGGCCAGCAGCGCGTTGAGAAGGCCGATCCCGAACAGGACGACCACCGCGCCCGCCCATCCGGACTGCGGTTGCATCAGCGCCCTGAGGTCGCCTACACCGACTCTCGTCATCATCACGACGAACACGACGACGACCGTGATCGCCCCGGCGTAGATGAACACCTGCAGCAGCGCGAGGAACGTCGCGCCGAGCAGCGCGTTGAGGCCCGCGAAGGACAGCAGCGCGGCGGCGAGGAACGCGGCCGAGTGCACGAAGTTGCGCGACAGCAGCATGGCGAGCGAGAAGCCCACGACGGTCACGGCGAGGAAGAGGAACAGCGCGACGGCGCCCGCCGGGGGGCTACCCAACGTCCTCGCCTCCCTCGGCCGAGGCCGGGTGCTCCGGCTCGGTCCGCTCGACGATGACGCACGCTCCCGTGGCCGTCCCGTCGGCGATGAGCGCGTAGGTGAGCGTCCCCTTGTCGAACGTGGCGCGCTCGAAGTCCTGCGTGAACGTCAGGGCGTGCCGAGGGCAGTTCTCCTCGCAGATGCCGCAGAACGTGCAGCGCCCGGAGTTGACCCTGAAGCTGACCGCGCGCTTGCGGTCCTCGGGATCCTGCTCGATTCGGATGACGTTGTCCGGACACCCCTGCTGGCACGTCAGGCAAGCGTTGCACAGCGCCTTGCCGTCCGGGGTGGCGCGCATCGAGAGGAAGATACGGCTCTTCGGCGGGAGGACGCGCTTGCGGTACGGGTACATGTCGCACTCGGTCTTTCCCAGCATGCGTCGGCCGGTGACGCTCAAGCCCTTGAGGAGACCCTGTCCGAACACCACGCCTCCCTAGAAGCCCTTGAACGTGGTCGCGAGCACGCCGACGAGCATGAGGTTCGCGAGCGACGCCGGGATGAGGTACTTCCAGCTCATCTCCATCATCGTGTCGACGCGAAGGCGCAGGTACGTGCCGCGCAGCCAGATGATGCCGCTCTGCACGAGGTAGAGCTTGAGGACGAGCCACACCGGCGAGGGCGGCAGCGGCCAGAGGTGCCACCCGCCGAGGAACAGCAGCACGATCATCCAGCTGCCGACGAGCATGGCGGTGTACTCGGCCATCATGACGAGGCCGAACTTCATCCCGGCGTACTCGGTGTGGATCCCGGCGACCAGCTCGGACTCGGCTTCGGGCATGTCGAACGGCGAGCGGTTCATCTCGGCGACCGCGGTGATGAAGAAGATGAGGAGCCCGATCGGCTGCTTGACGGCGTACCACACGGTGGACTGCGCGTTCACGATGTCCGTCAGCCGAGCCGAGCCTGCGGCCAGCAGGATGCCGAGCGCGACGATGAGCATCGGGATCTCGTAGCTGATGAGCTGCGCTGCGCTGCGCAGCGCGCCGACGAGCGACCACTTGTTGTGGCCGGACCATCCGATCAGCGTGTAGCCGAACGGCATGATCGTCTGCATCGCGAAGACGAAGAACAGCCCGTTGCCGATGTCTGCGAGTGCGAACCCGGGCGCGAGCGGCAGTACCGCCAACGCCATGAAGGCCGGCACGACGGCGACGGCCGGACCCAGCCAGAAGAAGAGCCTGTCGGCGCGGTCCGGGACGATGTCCTCCTTCGACAGCATCTTGAGCATGTCCGCGAACGGCTGCAGGATGCCGTGCCAGCCCGTGTGCATCGGACCGGGACGCCGGTGGATGTGGCCGACGAGCTTGCGCTCCCACCAGTCCATGATGATTACGTTGAAGCCGAGGATGACGATGAGCCCGAGCGCGCCGAGCAGCTGCGTGAGGAAGATGCGGGCGTTCATCGGTCGATCTCCGCCATGACGTTATCTATGCCGCCGAAGATCGCGAAGAACTCGCTGATCTTGGCGCCCGCGCACAGGTGAGGCAGCGACGAGACGTTCATGAACGCCGGCGAGCGCACGCGGAAGCGGTACGGCTTCGGGGAGCCGTCCGAGACGATGTGGAAGCCCAGCTCGCCGCGCGTGGACTCGTGGCGGACGTAGACCTCGCCTTCCGGCGGCCGGAGAACCCTCGCGACCTTCGTGCGGACCTCGCCTGCGGGCATGCGCTCGATGCACTGCAGCGCCATCTTGGCGGACTCGCGCATCTCCCGCATACGCACGCTATATCGCGCCAGCGCGTCGCCGCGCGTGTCGGTGCAGCTCTCCCAGTCGAGCCGGTCGTAGACGCCGTACGGCGTGTCGATCCGCAAGTCGCGGGTGCTGCCGCACGCTCGCAGCATCGGGCCCGTCACGCCCCACGCGTGCGCCTGGTCGACCGTCATGGGCGCGAGTCCGCGCTGGCGCGAGAGGAATATCTCGTTGCCGGTCACGAGCCCGTCGAACTCGTCGAGCGCGTCGATGAGGTCCTTGGCGAGGTAGGCGTGCAGAGCCTCCATCTCGGCCGGGTCGACGTCCTCCTTCACGCCACCGAACCGCAGGTAGTTGGGCATGAGTCGGGAGCCCGTCGTGGCCTCGAAGAAGTCGAAGATGCGCTCTCGAGGGATGAACGCGTAGATGACGGGCGTCCAGCCGCCGAGGTCGAGGCCCACGGAACCGAACCACATGAGGTGGCTGGTGACGCGAACGAGCTCGGCGTACATCGTGCGCAGCCACTCGGCCCGCTCGGGCACCTCTATCCGTGCGAGCCGCTCGATCGCCCGGCAGTACGCCCACTCGTTGCAGTACTGGCTGATGTAGTCGAGGCGGTCGACCAGCACCATGCACTGCGCGTACGTGCGGTGCTCGGCGAGCTTCTCGATGCCCCGGTGGAGGTAGCCGATGACGGGCCGCGCCGCGAGGATCGTCTCGCCCGAGAGCTCGAGCTGCATGTGGAACACGCCGTGCATCGAAGGATGCTGCGGGCCCATGTTCAGCACGATGCTCTCGGTGACGGCGTCCTTCTGCAGGCGCCCGACCCGCGGATGGTCCTCGATCACGACGCCTTCTCCTCGGTCTCGAGCAGGAAGCTCTTGCGCAGGGGGTAGCCCTCGAAGCCGTCGAACATGAGGATGCGCGTGAGGTCGGGGTGGCCGACGAAGCTCACGCCGAACATGTCGTAGGCCTCCCGCTCGAGCCAGTCCATCCCCGGCCAGACCGGCCAGAGCGAGTCGACCGTGAGGTCGCGGTTCGGGAGCACGGTCTTCAGCGTGATCTGCTCGGACGCGGAAGCGCAGACTTGCGCGACGACCTCGACCGTCTCGCCGCGGTCGACGCAGGTGAGGTCGGAGAACCATACGCCCGCCTCGGAGAGCGCCTGCGCGAGCTGGCGCCACGTCTCGCGGGGAACGACGATGGCCGGGTCGAGACCCTCGCGGTCGACCCTGCCCGAGTGTGCCGCGGCTACGGCTTCCAGGTCCACGGTCATCAGCACGCCTCGTGTTCGCCGAGGAACTCGCGGACCTCGGCCTCCCACTCGGGCGGGAGGTCCGGCGGCACGTAGATCGGCTCGCGGTGTGCCAGGCCGATGTTGCTCGTGCCGCGCACCCTCGCGCGCAGCTTCAGCAACCCGTAGAAGAGGGCTTCCGGCCGAACGGGGCACCCGGGGACGTACACGTCCACCGGCAGAACCGTGTCGGCCCCCCTGGTCATGCTGTAGCTCTCGCGGAACGCGCCGCCGCTGATGGCGCAGCTGCCCATCGCGATGACCCACTTCGGGTCCGGCATCTGGTTGTAGACGCGGACGAAGATGGGCGCCATCTTCTTCGTGATCGGCCCGGGGATGAGCAGCACGTCGGACTGTCTCGGGCTCGCGCGAACGAGCCCGCTGCCGATCCGGTCCATATCGTACCTGGCGCCGCCCATGGCGGCGAATTCGAGCGAACAGCACGCGGAGCCCGCGTTGCACCACCAAAGGCTGTGAGACCGGCCCCAGCGCAGAAGCGTGTCGATCGTCGTGAGGATGAAGTTGGGGCGCTCCGCGTTCTCGATCAGTCCCACTTCAGCACGCCCCGCTTCCAAGCGTACAGGAGGCCGACGAGCAGGACCGCGACGAAGATCAGCGTCTCGACGAGCGCGAGCGTGCCGATCTGTCTCCACACGAGCACGATCGGATAGAAGAACGCCGTCTCGATGTCGAAGATGAGGAAGATGATCGCGAACGCGTAGTACTGGAGCCTGTAGGGGACCCAGGCCTCGCCCAGCGGATCGTGGCCGCACTCGTACGTCGCGTTCTTGAGCGCGTACGGCCGGGAGGGGGCGAGGAGCTTCACGGCTCCATACAGCGCGAAGACGAATGCCAGGCCCACGAGCCCGGCGAGGACGAGTGCCGCGAGATTCGCGTACGTGTCCACTTGTGCCCCCACTCCTAGCGGCACCGTGCACTCCGTCTGCGGACGGCGCCGGCGTGGCGCGCTCGCTCACGCGCCGTCGCGTGGGACTTCTCACCGTCGGCCGTCGTCACCTGCTCGGATTCGGCGAACGGCAGGTTTCGGGTGGCGAACGGTCGGGCTCAGTGCGTCACGAATACCGGCAGGCCGGCCATACGGACGACGTTCTGGGAGACCGAGCCGACGAATATCTCCTCGGATAGCCCGCGGCCGTGCGATCCCATGATGAACGACGTCGCGGAGCGGTCGTCCGCGAGGTCGAGCAGCTCCGCGATCACGGGGCCGGTCTCGAGCACCGCGCTCGCCTCGACGCCCCGCTCGGCGAGCTCGGACGCGATGGCGGCGAGGATGCGCGCGTCGCTGCGCAGCGTCGCGTCGCGCTGGCTGTCGTTTCGGAGCTCCTTCGGGTCGACGATGTGAGTGATCAGCACCT
>JAJZPX010000163.1 GCA_021811025.1 Actinomycetes bacterium | reverse complement strand
CGCAGCCTGTCGCCGCTCGTCTTGAGTCGCGGAACAGCACGTCGTACGGGCGCGACAGCGACGTCGCTATGATCGCGCGGTATATCCCATACATCCCTACGACGCGCAGCAGGTGCCCGACGAGGTTCGCACGCCCGTACACGCTCGCGTACATGGTGAAGGCCACCTCGGCGAAAGCGAAGACCAGGATGGAGCCCGCCACGAGCGCGAGGACGCTCGGCGCGAAGGTCTCGCGCTTTCGAAGCAGCAGCGCCAGCCCAACGAGCATGAGCGCGATGACGACGAGCTCGCTCTCGTCCTTGAAGGCGGTGAGCCCCTTGCCCTCCACGAAGGCCGACGGGAACCAGTGGAAGACCGTCACGGACAGGGCCAGCAGGCTCGCGACTACTATCGAAGCGGTGGCGGCCGCCCAGGCAGGCAGCCTCCGCGCGACGAACGCGGGAGCGAGCACGAGCGCGCCGGCCTGCATGTACCGCGCCGCCACCCACAGCTGGGTGGGGACGTCGGCGGTGCGGAACGGCAGCAGCGACATCCCCTTGTACGAGAGCAGGTGCAGCAGGTCGAGGCCTGCGACGAATAGCCCCGTGATCCCGAGGAAGAGCAGGTAGCCGTTCTCGGAGAACCGTCGCGCGTTCCACACCACCATGAACGCGCCCGCCGCGACCGTGATGCCGAACAGCTCGGCGAGCGTGTGGAATACGAGGTACCGCTGCGGGTCCTGGTTCCAGCCGAGAACGGCCAGGCCCGCGAGGCTCGCGCACAGCAAGGCCAGCTCGAGGTAGAGGGAGGAGCGCTCCGTCCGGTCCATTCGCAGGCCTTCGACGTCGGCGAGGCAAGACCCGGTACGGCAACAGTGTAGCGCCTCGCGGGGGCTTGCCGGGGATCCGGACGCTCCTTGAGGGGAAGAAGGAGGAGGGAGAAGGAGACGCCTCGTGCCGACGCGACGCCGTGCGTACGTCATCGCGCAGTTCTCGGACGTGCACTGCGGGGACCCGCGCTTCGAGGAGCAGCTGATGTTGCGGCTCGTGCGCGAGGTGAACGAGGCGCGGCCGGACCTCGTGATCGTGCCCGGCGACCTCACCGCCGACGGCTACGACGAGCAGTTCCACGAGTTCACGCGATTCCTCGACCTCATAGACTGCCCGCAGCGCGTCGTGATCGCCGGCAACCACGACTGCCGAAACGTCGGCGACCTGCTCTTCGAGCGGATCGTCGGGCCTCGCAACCTGACGGCGACCTTCGACTTCCCCCCGGACGGCGACCGCTCGCTCGTGGTGGTCGCGGTGGACTCGAACATCCCCGACCTCAACGACGGCGAGGTCGGCCGGGAGAAGATGCGACTGGCCGAACGCGATCTCGCAGGCGACGCCGGGTTCAGGATCTTCGTCCTCCACCATCATCTCGTGAGCATCCCGGGGACCGGACGCGAGCGGAACATCGTCTGGGACGCGGGCGACGTGCTGCACTCGCTGCGGGACGCGGGAGTCGACCTCGTGCTCGCGGGCCACAAGCACGTGCCGTACATCTGGCCGGTGGGCGACACGCTCATCGTAACGAGCGGCACGGGCGCCTCGCGCCGGACGCGGGGGGACGCGCCGCCCTCCTACAACCTGCTCGAGATCGACGGCCGCAGCATCGAGGTGACCGTGCGCTCGCTCGCGGATGGAGTCGCCGTCAAGCAGAGGCTCCCGCGCCGTGCCGGGGAGGCTCGCACCGCTCGAGCACGATGACGGCGAGGTCGTCCTGAATCTGCCCGCCGGCGAAGGCGATGGCCGCCTCGGCGATCCCAGAGGCGATGTCCTTCACGGGCAGCGTCGTGAACGCCGCGAGCGCCGCCTCCGTCCGCTCGATCCCGAACAACTCCGTCCCCCGGCGCGCCTCGCTCAGCCCGTCCGTGTACAGCAGCAGCCTATCGCCGGGATCCATGCAGACGTGCCCGTCCACGTACTCGCTCGACGGCTCGACGCCGAGCGGCATGCCGCCCTCCGGCAGCAGCTCCACCTCGCCGGCCTCGTGCCTGAACAACAGGGGCGGCGGGTGGCCGGCGACGGCGTATTGCATGCAGCCGCGGTGAAGGTCGAACAGGATGTACACGGCGGTGATGAAGTTCTCGGCCCCGAGCTGCTCGGAGATGACGCGGCTCGCCCGGCCGAGGACGGAGGACGGCCGCGGATCCTCGAGCGCGAACGCGCGGATGGCGCCCTTCCCGATGGTCGTGAACCGCGCGGCTTCGAGCCCCTTGCCTGTGATGTCGCCGATGACGATCGCGGCCATGTCCGAGCCGATGGGGATGAAGTCGTAGAAGTCGCCGCCTATCCGCCCCCCCACCGTGGCCTGGTAGTAGACCAGCCCGATGTCGAGCTCGGGGATCCGGTACGGCTCGGTGAGGAGCGAGTCCTGGAGAGTGTCGGCGATGGTGCGCTGCTGCTCGAACAGCCGCGCGTTCTCCGCTGCCTGCGCGACCTGCTGGGCGAGGCTCGCCGCGAGGGGGACGTCGGCCCTCTCGAACTCGCGGCGCTCGACGTCCGGCCCGACGAGAGCGTCGATCCGGCCGATCAGCTTGCGGTTCACCACGAGCGGCAGGACGACGAGCGTGCGCGCGTCGGGCACCGCCTTCGCGAGCGCCGGCGACGGCTCGATCCCGACCACGGCGTATCCGCGGCGCTGGATGTCGAGGCTGCCGGCGACCTCCTCGCCCGCGGCCGCGAGCTCCTGCGCCGCATCGAACGACAGCCGGGGCGCCAGCACCCTCGCCTCGCCCGGGCGCCCGTCGGCCGAGAGCACGATGACCGCGGCGCGCGCCCCGAGCACGCGGTCGAGGTAGTCGGCGGTGGCGTTCGCTATGGACTCGAGGTCCAGCGTGCTCGACATCCAGCGCGCGGAGTCCGAGAGGAGCTGGACGTCCCCGATGGTGCGCTTCAGGCTCTCCTGCATCTGACGGAAGTTCACGGCGAGCTCGCCTATCTCGTCATGCGTGGTCACGGGCACCTCGGCGTCGAAGCGCCCGCGCTCGATCTCGGCCGTCACCGCGGTCAAGTGCTCGACGGGATCGGTGATGGCTTGCCCGTACTGGCGCGCTACGAACAGCGACACGGCGACCACCGCGAGGATCACAGCGGCGGTCAGCAGCGCCTCCTCGATCACGGGCTGGAGCGCCGCTGCCGAGGAGTCGAAGATGCCGATCGTCCACCCCGTGCTCCCGGCGGGGACCTGCGCCCCAAGCCACCGTCCGGCGAGATAGGGCAGGCGGGTGGACGGCGTCGTGAACGACCTTCCGGACAGCGCGACCTCGACGCCGGGCGACCGGAAGTCCCGCCTCTGCCGCTCGGACAGGTTCGCCAGCTCCGGCCGGTTGCCGTACATGAGGTCTCCGCGCTTGTCGGTGATGATGACGACGCTCTTCTTGAGGGAGGGCGGGAGGATCTGCCCCAGATCCTTCGCGTCGACCGCCACGCCAGACACCGCCACCACCCGGCCGCCACGCTCGACGGGCGTAAAGACGGCGAAGCCGAGGTTCCCGCTCGCGTTGCGCCTCATGTCGCTGACGCTGATCGACGCCCCGGCGCGGGCCGCGCGGAAGCTCGGCTCGGCGGAGAGGTTCCTGCCGACGAGGTCGGGCAAGGCGGACGCGACGACCCGGCCGTTGAGGTCGAGGAGCGCCACGTTGCTGATCCGCACGTGCGAGCGCACCTCGGTGAGGTACGCCTGCGCGGCCGTCGCTTCCGGTGCCCGCCCCACCACCGCGATCCCCGCGGTCTTGCTGATCTGCGCGAGTTCGTGCATGAAGCGGTCCAGGCTGGTGCCGGCGATCTCGGCGCTGTCGACGTGCGCCGTGAGCTGGTCCTGCTCGAGCCGGGTGAAGTAGACGTAGACGTTGTAGACGAGCAGCGCCAGCAGAGGCACCAGAACGACTAGAACGAGCACGATGAGCTTCTGCCGCAGCCCGAACCGAAGGCGCCGCCCTGCCCCGCTATCGGCGGTCGCGCGCACTGCGGCCGTCCTCGGACGAGGACCCTCTATGCACCCGCTCGGTTCCCACGTTCACGCCCGCCTCCCCACCGGACCGACCCCCTGCTTCTTACCCGGACGAGGGAGCGTGACGCGGCGGAGATCAGCGTGCCTCGGCCGGAGAGGCCGCCTCCTCGGCCGGGGACCGCGCTTCCGCGGCGGCGGGCTTCCTGGCGGTTCCGGCTGCGCGAGCCCCCCTCTCCAACGTGCCCGCCAGGAGGAAGCCCCACAGCAGCAGCGCTGAGGCGACCATCTCGGCGGGGTAGAGCCCGACGGTGGAGCCCGCGCGCGCCTTCCCGCCGACGAAGGCGATCAAGATCGTCCCGAGCGCGATGAGCACGTTCGCCCACATCCGGTACCGGTACTCCCGCTTCGCCGCGAACCTCCAGATCGACAGGAGCGCGCCACCCAGCAGGAAGAGCGAACCCGGGATGTTGAACGGCAGTGACATGATCCGGGGGAACGACGTCGCCGGTCCGAGCGCGGAGCCCCCCACGGTGATGCCCGCGGCCAGCCGTCCACGGAGGGGCGAGGTGAACGTGCCGTACAGGAAGACGGCCATGCACGCCAGGTTGAACGCCAGGTACAGGTGCCCCCAGACGCGCCGGTGCGCGATGAGATAGAGCGACCCGAGCCCAAGGAAGCCGACGAGCGACGCGGCGAGCACGATGTAGACGCGGTACACGGTGGGATCCCAGCTCTGCGCGTACTCAGACCACGACTCCATGACCGCCGCGACGGAGTAGAACAGGAGGCCCACCGCCCACGCGAGCTGGTGGGGCTTGCGCCGCTCCAGCCACTGCCTGAACACGAGCCACGTGAACACGAATCCCAGCAACGCGGTCGCGAGCGGCCACGGCCAGGCCGACCAGAAGTCGTTCATCGCGCCCTCCCCCCATCTCGACGCCGCCCTTCACGCTAGCAGATGGCCCCGACATCCTGCCAGCCGGGGGGCGACGCGGTGGCGCGGCTCCGCGGCTCCGCGGCTCCTTCGAACCGAGGTTGGCCGGCGTCTCGTTCGACCGGTATCCTGAAGAAGGGGTATCTGTCAGGTGCCGTGGAGCGAAGGAATACATGAGAGCGCGACTGCTGCGCAGCCTGCTGGCCGCACTGCTGCTGATCGCCGCGATGCCGCCAGCGGCTTCCGGTCGCCCCTTCGTCGCCACGGTTCGCGTGCCGGCGCCGCCCGCCACAGGGCCTCGCGCGGCCCCGGACCGCATCCTCGTGCGCTTCCGCGACGGCTCCGCCTCGGGGCGGTCGCGAGTCCTTCGCAGGCACGGCCTCACCGAGGCGAAGAGCCTCATCCCT
>JAJZPX010000162.1 GCA_021811025.1 Actinomycetes bacterium | reverse complement strand
GGGCCAGCCGCCGGCCGAGGTCCGCACTCACGGTTCGCCCTCCTAATGGTTAGGTGGGCTAATAGTAAGCGCGACGAACTGTCTCCGTCAACGCCGGGGCGACGGTGAGAAGAGCGACCCTTAGAACAGCGTCTCCTCGTCGTGATGCCCGGGCAGATCCCCGTCCGGCAGCCTGCGCACGACGTCTTCGAGTATCTCCGCCATCTCGGCCGCGTTGCGCGGCGCGTAGTCATAGCGGCAGTTGTTGAACATCACGTACGTCTCGTCCGCCGCCTCCGCGAGGTCCCGCACCGGCGGTTCCCACTCGCGCAGCTCCTCGGGGCGATAGACGTAGTCGAAGCGGTCGGCCGCGCTCTCCGTGCGCTTGAAGTACGTTCCGCGATTGCGCCCGTGGAATCGCACGTACGCGCAGCGCGCCGTGACGGCGGCCAGCGGCGGCATCGTGAGCCGCTCGTCGAACTGCGGCGCGTCCACCGACACGAAGCTCATGCGATGGCCCTCGAGGAACGCCAGCGTCGACTCGCGCCGCGCCTCCTCCACCCAGCTCGGGTGCCGGAACTCGACCAGCATGCGGTCGTGCCCCAGCTTCGCCCGGCAGTACTCGAGGTACTCCAGGTTGCGCCGCGTCCGGTCGGTGTCGAGCGCCGTGAAGTACGGCGGGAACTGCATCAGGACGCCGCCGAGCTTGCCGGCCGAGCGCAGCGGCTCGATCGCCGCGAGGAACACGTCGAAGCCCGCCTCGACGAGATCGGCCGACGGACGAACGACGCGGCCGGCCGCATCCGCCTCGTGCGGGAAGTCGCGCAGCTGCGGCGGCAACGCCCTCTCGAGCACGTTGTGCTGCGTCATCATGCCGAACGCCTTTACGAAGAAGACGAAGTCCGCAGGAGTGCGCTCCACCCAGAGCTCGACAGTGCGCACGTCGGGGACCGCGTAGAAGGGCGAGTCCGCCTCGACCACGTCGAACCGCTCCGCGTAGTAGCGCAGCCGCGCCTCGGCCGTCTTGACGCCCGGCGGGTACCAGACGGGGACCATCGTCCTGTCCGTCCAGCTGCACGTGCCGATGCGTAGCTCTCCCATGACGCGACTATACCCGAGACCTGCGACGCGGCGGCTCAGCGCGTGAGCAGCTCCGAGAGCGTCACCGGCTCGAGCCCCTTCGCGCGCAGGCCCTCGATGATCGCCGGCAGAGCCTTCACCGTCTCCGGGTTCGTCTCGTGCAGCAGGATGACGTCCCCGCCCCTCGCGCTGCGAAGGACGCCCGAGGTGATGGTGCGCGCGTGCGTCCCCGGACCGGTGTCCTGCCCGTGGAGGCTCCAGAGCGCGAGCACCATCCCGCGCTCCCCGGCGGCCCGAAGAGTAGCGTCGTCCCAGTGGCCGGTCGGCGGACGCACGAACACGGCCTCGTGCCCGGTGACCTCAACCAGCTCGGCCTGACACCGGTCGATCTCCTTGAGGTCGAACGCCAGCGGCGTCTCGTGGATCTCCTGATGGTCCCAGGTGTGGTTGCCTATCTCGAACCCCGTCTCGTACGCCTGCTTCGCCACGGAGCGGTAGCCACGAACGCGTCCACCGACGAAGAAGAAGGTGCAGCGCGCGTTGAGCCGCTCGAAGATCGAGAGCACCTCGGCGGTGTTGCGCGACGGGCCGTCGTCGAGCGTGAGCGCCACCTTCCGCGTCGCGAACGGAGCGCGCTTCAAAGGCCGGCCGAGGAACGGCGCCGGATCGATCTCCGCCGCGGGGCTGCCCGTAGGCCGGACCGAGGCGGAGGTCATCGCCGACGCGGCCGCCTCGGCGGCGCGGACGGCCGCGTTGCCAACCGAGTGCGGCGTCCGGCGTGACGCGCGCTCGACCGAGGAGGCAGACGGGCTCGAGCACGCCGCTACCGCGCACGCCAGCAGGGCGGCCACGGATGCGGTCCAAGCCGCGCGCCGGGTGCTCACCCCGGCCTCAGGAGGTCCGCCAGCGTCACGAGCTGGTAGCCCTCCGCCTCCAGGCGGTCGAGGATCGCCGGCAGCGCGCGCACCGTCGACGGGTTCATCTCGTGCAGCAGCACGATCGACCCCGCGCCCGCCTCCCTGACGGTGAGAGCCTCGATCTGCTCGACCGTCTTGTCCTCCTTGAACGTGTCGTGTCCGGACGCGTCCCATCCGACCATCACCAGGCCCATCCGGCGGACGACCTCCAGCGCCGTGTCGTCGCAGGCCCCGCCGCGCGGCCGTACGAACTCGTTCTGCACCCCGGTCGCGCCCACGATCTCCTCTTGCGTCAAGCGTATCGTCTTCTCGACCTGCGCCTCGGACAGTCCCTTGAGCTCGACGTGGCTCCACGTGTGGTTGGCCACCTCCGACCCCTGCCGCACCACATCCAGCGCCACTGCTTCTTTCCCCAGTATGCGGCCACCCACGAAGAAGAACGTCGCCTTCGCGCGGTGCTCCCGAAGCACCTCGAGTACCTTCTCCGTGTTCACGGAGGGACCGTCGTCGAACGTGAGGGCGACGCGCCTGCCGCCGCTCGGGCCGCGGCGCACCATCTTCCCCCGGTACTCACGAAGGTCGTAGCCGGTTGGCCGCAGCAGCGCCGGCGGATCCGCCGCCGGCGAGGGCGGCACCGAGCGCTTCCGTTCGAACGCCAGAGCCTCCGCCGACTCGGCCGAGGATCCCCGTGAGGCGGTCACGCCGCGCGACTCCGCGCGGAGGATCGGCGAGCCGGGCGAGGCACCTCGAAGCCCTCCGCCACACCCGGCGTATCCCGCCGCGAACGCTGCAGCCACAGCGACACAGGCCGTCACGGCGCGGAGTGGATTCGATGTGGCAAGAAGACTCACGGAAACCTTCCGGCGCCGGGACGTGTCGGCACCTTACGAAGTCGGAAGCTGCCATGTCAAACCAGCACCCCCCGGGCCTCCTCCCGGCGGCTTGGCTCTTCTCGCCACAGGACCGCCCCGGAACGCTCCCCCGACGATGCGGGTATCTAGGCCGCATGAAGACGCCGGGGTGGAGGTGGCGACAGTGAAGACTCTGCGTAAGACGCGCGTAGTGGTGATCGGCACCGGCTTCGTCGGATCGACGTACGCGTACACGCTTCTCGGCGCGCGACTCGTCGACGAGATCGTGCTGATAGACGCGAACCGGGAGCGGGCGGAGGGCGAGGCGATGGACCTCAACCACGCCATGGCATTCTCTCCCCCGATGCGGATCTGGGCGGGGGACTACGACGATTGCCGGGACTCGGACGTCGTCCTCCTGACGGCCGGCGCGGCGCAGCGACCCGGCGAGACGCGGCTCGATCTCCTCACGCGCAACGCCGCCATACTGCGCGGCATCTGCACGAAGGTCATGGAGAGCGGGTTCGCCGGCATCTTCGTGGTGGCGAGCAACCCGGTCGATGTGATGGCCTACGTCGTGTGGAAGTGCTCCGAGCTGCCGCCGCAGCGCATCATCGGCTCCGGCACGCTGCTCGACACGGCGCGCTTCCGCTTCCTGCTCGGCGAGTACTTCGACGTGGACGCGCGAAACGTGCACGCGAACATCATCGGCGAGCACGGCGACACGGAGCTCGCCGTCTGGAGCCACGCCGACATCTCCGGGGTGCCCGTCACCGACCTCGCCGAGCGCGATCCGAGGTACTCTCGCGCGGACCTGGAGCATGTGTTCGCGGACGTGCGGGACGCGGCGTACAGGATCATCGAGCGAAAGGGCGCGACGTACTACGGAATCGGGATGGGGCTGCTGCGCCTGACGCAGGCCGTCGTGCGCAACGAGAACGCGATCCTCACCGTCTCGGCGTATCTCGACGGGCAGTACGGCCAGAGGGACGTCTTCATCGGCGTCCCGGCGGTGGTGAACCGCGACGGGATTCGCGAAGTGCTCGAGCTCGAGCTCTCTCCGGACGAGCGCCGCGACTTCGCACACTCGGCCGAGGTGCTGCGCGAGGCGGTCGGTCAGGTCATTCCCGAGACGGCCGGCGCCCGCTGACCGCCCGGCGCGTCGCGTCGCTGGCTGCGTCGGCGGCGAGCACGGCCAGGCCCGCCGTGCCGACGAGCGCTCCCAGAGCGATCAGGCACGCACGCAACCAGACCGGGCCGCCGAGCATGGAGGCGAACACGATCGCGGGACCGGCTGCGGCGGCGGCGAGTCCGACCGCTGTCATCCAGTCGGCGATGCGATCCGCCTCTCGCTTCACGCACCGGGCGCTTTCGCGCGACGGGCTCCTGACTTTCACGACGACGACCGCCATGGCCCCCCTCGACGTCGCCGTGTTGTTACCCGAGCAGACGCAGCTCATGCCCTCCCGCCTGCAGCTTGCCGTTCTGGCCCCGAGTGACTTCGAACGCCACCCGCTGGCCCTCATCGAGGGATTCGTAGCCCTCCAACCGGATCTCGCTGAAGTGGACGAACGCGTCGTCGCATTCCGCGTGGGGACGTCAGCGGTGCGGCGTCCCCGTGACCAGCAGCAGCTCGCCGGAGTGCAGCCGGTACGCCGAGGCCGACAGCGTGAGCCCGTCCTCGGCGGCGCTCACAACGTGGGTGGTCATGTGATACGGCTCGCCCGTTCTCGCGACCTCGCGCAGCTTCGCGATCACGCCGAGCGCCTTGGCAAGCGGCAGCAGATCGACGAGGCACTTGCCGGTGAACCCCTCGCCGGGATGCGGCTCCGGGAACAGGCTCAGCGCGTGATCGTTGTGCCACTTCACGGTCAGATCGCGAGGATCGACGACGGCGAGGGCCACGGGCACGGCCGATGAGCGGGATCCAGGATGAGGAGCCATCTCCCACCCCACGTGAAGGCGAACGGAACGGCGACAGGATAGGCCTCGGCGCGGCCGAATGGGAGCCGTCTCAGGTGACGATCGGCGAGCGGTCGAGGAAACCGCGGAGCGGTAGGCAGCGGCCGTCCACCGCCGCCGATCGGCCGACGAGCGGGTCCGACGCCGAAGCGCCCGCGTCGCGACGTCAGGCCCGGATCACTCCGGGCCTGACGTCGCGCCCTCGGGACGTCAGGCGCCCTTGGACATCGCCGATCTCAAGGTTGCGGTGACGGCCTTGACGAACTTCGCGAAGAACTCCTGGAACTCGCCGATCTCGTCCTTCGTGCCGTCCGGCGCGTATGTCGCTCCGAAGTCGCCGCCGGCCACCCGCATGCCCAGGTCCTCCATCGCGCGAGTGATCGCGGTCAGGCGATTGAGGATGAGCACGTTGATCGCGAGCACGATGGCGACCGCGCCGACCGCGAGCCCCACCGCGATCAGGCCGAGCGTCTGCGTGAGCGCCCGCCTGTCCGTGTCGGCTTGTGCGGAGATGTCCCATATCGACTACAGCAGCCCGATCGGCTTGCCGGCGGA
>JAJZPX010000161.1:311-5348 GCA_021811025.1 Actinomycetes bacterium | reverse complement strand
AGACGGCGAATTCGGCGACGCTCAGGGCGGGTCCGAACGGGCCGCGGTTCGAGACGTGCGTGACGGCGAAGCCGTTGTCGGAAAGATCGCGGATCTCGTCGCCCGTCACGTCGTAGTAGCTGCCCAAGACGTACACTCGGCCGATGCCCAGCTGCTTCATCTTCGCGAGCGTAGAAGTCCGCACGCCGTCGTACGAGGCCAGCAGGATCGGGATGTGCTGCCGGTAGGCATACGGCGCCATCGCGAGAAGCGTCCGGACGTAGTCGGGGCTGTCGACGGTGACGAGGAACGCCTCGTGCGAGAAGGCCGGGCCGTCGATGCTCGCGACCGCGCTCGCGACAGCCTCCGCCGTCCCGAACTCGTCGAGACCGCTGCAGCGAGCCGGGGCGGTCCCCACGAGACTCGCGAGCTGCGCGGCCACGCCGGGTGTGACCGACGCCTCGGTCCCGACGATGGTGGCGGCGGTAGCGCCGAGGTCGGTGATCCCGTGGACCAGGAAGTCCCCGACCACCGTCCCTTCGGTCAGCAAGACCGGCGCGCTCATCGCGCCTGCCAGCGGCATCGCGAGCGAAGCGTCACGCGGATCGCGTCCTGTCGCGATCACCACCGCCGACGAGGTGGCGAAGACGCTCTTCGCGACCGCGACGGACGTACCGTACCGGTCCATGCCCGCGATACGGCCCACCGTCGAGGTCGACGCGGCGCCCACCGCTCCGGCAGCCCGTCTCCTCGGCGCCGCGCCCGTCGCAGGGATGAGAATCAGCGACATGACCAGAGCGCACGCGACCACGATCACGGCACGACGCGACATTGCCCCTCCTCGCTCCCCGAGCCCGCGCTCCGCAGGCTCCCCGAGGGAGAGAGTAGCGCCATCGCGTCAAGCGGCGCAAGAGATATCGTAGCTGCTCAGCGGGTGAGGCTGGCGCGCGAGTCCCGTTTCAGAGCGCCGGCTACGAGGCTCGTCTCGAGCGGAGACATCGTGCCGGGCGAATGCCGGATGAAGCTCTCGAGCCACCGCAGCGGCAGAGCGGTGACGTCGCCGAACGTGCGAACGTCGGTGAGCGCGTCGGTGAACACCAGCAGCGGCCGCACGGGGTAGCTGAAGCCGAGGCTCGCCAGCCGCTGCTCGAGCGCTGCCGCCTCCGCGCGCAGCGACGACAGCAGGTCCGGCGCGAGCGAGCGCCCGTTCAGCAGCATCTCGCCACCCCGCTCCGATATCCGCCCCCGGTGGTTGCGGGTGCGCATCGTGAAGACGCCGGCCGGGGCCACCAGGACGTACTCGATGCTGCGGCCCCCGGCGTTCACGTAGCGCAGAACGTGCGCCTTGCCGCCGAGTCGTTCCAGCCACCGCGCGACCGCGTCCTCCCGCGGGCCGCGCTCGCGGCCGCCGAGCTCCTCGGCCGCCGCCGCCCCGAGCCAGCGTATCGCGAAGAAGAGCACGATCGCCCCGATCGGCCACGTCCACTGCATGACCTGACGGTCGTTGAGCGCGAAGGGCGCGTACAGCAGGGCCACGCCCACCGCGAGCGCCAGCAGCCCAAGAGCCACGCCGCCGTTCACGCGGTTCCTCTCGCCGCCTGCGTGCATGGCGCGTGTCGCGCGCATCGTCGTCATCCCGATGAGCCCCCTCCTACTTGATCAGCCCGAGCTCCCCGGTCTCGTCGGCCTCGTCCATCTCCGCGCCGATCTCGTCCACCAGCTGGTCCAGCGTGTAGTCGCCGTCCGGCAAGTGCGCGAAGTACGTCATGACCTCGGGCATCACGTCCTGCGCCTTCACGCGCCGGTAGATCTCGTCGCGCCCGATCTCGTCCCTTCCCTCGTACAACCCGTCGATGAGACGGCCGATGGTCTGCAGAGTCTCGTCGCTGGCCAAAGCGGCCTCCCTTCGATCGCGTGCCGGGCAACGCCGGGCATTCTCGTGTACCCGTTAGCCGCCGGGCGCGAAACGGCCGCTCGGCAGGTTCGGCTGCCTGGGCAGCCGAACGACCGACACGGCACGTAGATGCGTCGCCGCTGGGGAAAGAGACAATGACGGTAGTGATGAGCTCACAGGAAGGAGACTGCCGTGATGAAGCTGTCGGCCCGCAATGCCCTCAAAGGGACGGTCAAGGAGATCGAGCGCGGAAGCGTGAACGCCGTCGTCAAGCTCGACGTCGGCGGACAGGAACTCACGTCGATGGTCACGATGGACGCGATCAACGACATGGGCATCAAGGAAGGCGACGAGGTCTACGCGATCGTGAAGGCGAGCAACGTCATCCTCGCGACGATGTGACCGGCTGCCGGCGCGCTCAGAGCGGGCGCGCCGGCGCCATCCGCACCGCCTTCGTGTCGAGCGCCTCCGACACGATGCGGTCGATCTTGCGCAAGCCCGGCTCGTCCAGCCGCCAGTCCCACACCTCTTCGACGACGTCGAGGTGCTCCGGCCGCCTCGCGCCCCACAGCGCGATCCCGCCCGCGCGGTCCAGCACCCAGCGCGCCGCGAGCGCCGGCAGAGGCTTCCCCTGCAGCTCGTCGGCCCAGTGCCCGAGGCGTTCGGCGGCGATCAGGTGCCGGTGATACTCCGCGCCGTGGAACATCGGCCGGTCGTGGGCGGCGTCGGAAGGCTCGCGCCCGGGCTGCATGGTGCCGGTGAGCAGGCCGCGTGCGAGCGGGCTGTACGCCACGAAGACGAGGCCACGCTCGCGGCAGTACGGTAGCACCTCAGGCTCCACATCTCGGTCAAAGATGCTGTAGCGGTCCTGCACCACGTGCAGAGGCGCGTGCGCCGACCACTCACGCATCTGCTCGGCCGAGAGGTTGCACACGCCGATGGCGCGGATCGTCCCCTCCTCCAGCAGCCGCCCCAGCGTCTCGGCCGTCTCGCGAATGGGCGTGCGCTCGTCGGGGAAGTGCAGCTGGTAGAGGTCGATTCTATCGGTCCGCAGCCGCTCCAGCGACGCCTCGGCCTCCCGCAGGATGCTCTCGCGCGACGCGTCGTGCCGCAGCTCTCCGCCGTCGTCCCACACTATCCCGCACTTCGTCGCGATGACGGCGCGGTCGCGCGCCCCCGCGTCGGCGAGCGCCCGCCCGACGATGCGCTCCGACAGCCCGTGCCCGTACGCGGGCGCGGTGTCGATCATGTCGATACCCAGCTCGAGCGCGCGCAGGACCGTCGCGGTCGAGCGCCGCTCATCCGCCTCACCCGCCCACTGCCCGCCGCCCATCGGCGACGTCCCGAGCGCCACCCGGGCCACGTCCCTGCCGAGGGGTCCGACGCGGATCATGTCCGCCATCTGGCGCCTCCTCACTCGCCG
This sequence comes from Actinomycetes bacterium, assembly GCA_021811025.1. Classification (GTDB taxonomy): domain Bacteria; phylum Actinomycetota; class Coriobacteriia; order Anaerosomatales; family JAJZPX01; genus JAJZPX01. Next base: position 2,052 of record JAJZPX010000161.1, on the reverse strand, counting down.
GCTGCCGACGCAGCTGTGTCTACCCAACGCTCGTTGTGGGGGAATCGGGTATCTCTCCTCGTGGCGAGACGGCCTTGTCGACGAGCGGGGGACGGGATGCCCACGTACGCGCGAGCGACCGACAGGCAGGTGGAGGAGACGCTGTCGTTCATCGACGAGCTGGTCGGCGGCGTGGAACCTCGGGACTTCGCGTTCCGCCTCTGGGACGGGACAGGATGGGGGCCCGGCCACGGCAGCGAACCGCGGTTCACTATCGTGCTCAAGCACCCCGGGTCGCTGCGGCGCATGTTCCTGCCGCCGAGCGACCTCACGATCGGGGAGGCCTACATCTACGACGACTTCGACGTGGAGGGCGACATCGAGGCGATCGCCACCCTCGGGGATCGTCTGCAGGTGCTCGAGAACGAGCCTGCGGCGCTCGCCAGACACGGGGTGCGGCTGCTGAAGCTGCCTTCCGGGGGTCCGTCGCGCGCCGGAGGCCGAGGCGCCCGCCTGCGCGGCAGGGCGCACTCGAAGCAGCGGGACGAGGCGGCCACCCGCTACCACTACGACGTCTCGAACGACTTCTACTCGCTGTGGCTCGACCGCAACATGGTCTACTCGTGCGCCTACTTCCACGACACCGACGAGGACCTCGACACGGCGCAGGAGCGCAAGCTCGACTACATCTGCCGCAAGCTGCGTCTGAAGCCGGGCGAGCGGCTTCTCGACATCGGGTGCGGGTGGGGCGGGCTGGTGCTCCACGCCGCGCGCGAATACGGCGCTGACGCGTTGGGGATCACGCTGAGCCCCCTGCAGGCGACGTTCGCTCGTGAGCGGATCGCCGAGGAGGGCATGAAGGACCGCTGCCGGGTCGCCGTCCTCGACTACCGCGATGTCGACGAGGCCCATCCCTTCGACAAGCTCGTCTCCGTCGGCATGTTCGAGCACGTCGGCAAAGCGCTTCTGCCGACGTACTTCGAGAAGGCGGCACGTCTGCTGCGGCCCGGCGGCGTCTTCCTCAACCACGGCATCTCGACCAGCATCGGAAACAAGCCGTCCCTCGGGCCCAGCTTCAGCGACGTCTACGTCTTCCCCGACGGCGAGCTTCTCCCGATCAGCACGATGCTGGCGGAGGCCGAGAAGGCAGGGTTCGAGGTGCGCGACGTCGAGAGCCTGCGCGAGCACTACGCGATGACGCTGCGGCGCTGGGTGCGACGCCTCGAGCGGAACGCGGACGCGGCGCGCGCGGTGACGGACGAAGTCACCTACCGCATCTGGCGGCTGTTCATGTCGTACTCGGCCCACCAGTTCTCGAGCAACGCCATCGGCGTCTATCAGACGGTGCTCGTTCGGCCGAATCAGGGCAAGAGCGGTCTGCCGCTGACGCGCCAGGAGTGGTACACCTGATAGTGGGCCTTTCTTCCAGCGTGGAACCGAGCTCGCCGGTCGCCACGCGGCGAGGGCCCCTGCGGGGACAGTGCCGATCATAGAGCCTGGGGGAGGCTGAGCAGCCGCATGACCGCGAAGGCCGATCTGTTCGACAAGTGCGCGAAGTTCGTACCGACCGTTCTCGAGCATCGCGAAGCCGGCGTGTATCCGTTCTTCCGGATGATCGAGAGCGCGCAGGAGCCCGAGGTCGTCATGGGCGGGCGAACGCTCGTGATGGTCGGATCGAACAACTACCTCGGCCTCACCAACCACCCGAAGGTCAAAGCGGCGGCGATCGCGGCCACGAAGAAGTACGGGTCCGGCTGCGCCG
>JAJZPX010000161.1:0-301 GCA_021811025.1 Actinomycetes bacterium | reverse complement strand
CCACGCGCAGCTCGAGGAGAAGCTCGCGCGCTTCATGGGCCGCGAGGCCGCGCTCGTCTTCACCACCGGCTTCCAGGTGAACCTCGGCGTCATCTCGGCGCTCGTCGGCAAGGGCGACGTGGTCGTGATCGACAAGACCGACCACGCGAGCATCGTCGACGGGTGCCGGCTGTCGTTCGGCGAGGTGAAGCGGTACCGCCACGGCGACATGGGCGACCTCGAGCGGCTGCTGCGCGAGAACGCGGACCGCGGGACGCTCGTGGTGGTCGACGGCGTCTTCAGCATGGAGGGCGACGTAGTC
>JAJZPX010000160.1 GCA_021811025.1 Actinomycetes bacterium | reverse complement strand
GATGGCGGCGCCTCGGCCGATACTGGCGAAGGTGCTGCTCGCCAAACAGGCGGCGGACCTGTGCGGCAGCAACTTCGCGCAGTCGGTGGCCGAGCGCTACTTCGCCGGGTCGCGGTGGCGCAAGGTACTGCGCGAGCTGGTGGAGGCGTACGCCGAGCGCCGCGACGCGATGCTGGCGGCGCTGGAGGAGCACTTCCCGGCCGAGGCGCGCTGGACGCACCCCGAGGGCGGGTTCTTCATCTGGGCCGAGCTGCCCGGGTTCGTCGACACCTCCACCATCCTGCCCGAGGCGGTCGAGCGCGGAGTGACCTTCACGCCCGGCGAAGCGTTCTACCCCGACGGCCGCGGTCGCAACTGCATGCGCCTCGCGTTCTGCTACGCTCGTCCCGTCGAGATCCGCGAGGGCATCCGCCGGCTGGCCGAGGTGCTGGAGGACCGCCTGGAGCTCTACCGCGCGTTCGCCGAGGCGGGCGCGCTGCCGCAGAGGGGAGCGTGAACCGCGCGATGCGCGAGAAGATCGCGGTGCTGATGGGGGGCCGCTCGCTCGAGCGGGAGGTGTCGCTGCGCAGCGGCGAGCGGGTGTTCGAGGCGCTGAAGGGCCTCGGCTATCGCGCGCTCGCGCTCGACCTCACTGCCGACCTCGTCGAGACGCTCCGCTCGGAGAAGCCCGACGCCGCCTACATCGCGCTGCACGGCAAGTTCGGCGAGGACGGCACGATCCAGGAGCTGCTCGAGTTCCTCGGCATCCCCTACACCGGCCCCGGCGTGGTCGCGTCCGCGCTCGCGTGGGACAAGTCGCTCTCGAAGCGCATGTGGCGCGAGGCCGGCATCCCGACGCCGGACTGGGTGACCTTCACGACCGATGCGTTCAAGGAGATGGGCGCGGCCACCGCGCTCGATCTCGTCCCCGAGACCGTCGGCGGGTTCCCGGTCGTCGTGAAGCCGGCCGAGCAGGGCTCGGCGCTGGGGCTCGCGAAGGTCGAGGAGGCCGAGGCGCTTCCGGAGGCGCTGCTCGGCGCGCTCGGGTACGGCCCGACCGCTATCGTCGAGAAGTGGATCGACGGCTGCGAGCTGGCCGTCTCCGTCCTCGGCGACGCCGCCTCGCCGGAGGTCCTGCCGCCGGTGGAGATCGTCGCGAAGTCCGGGCTGTTCGACTTCGCGGCGATGTACACGCGCGGCGCCACCGACTACTTCGTGCCCGCGCGGCTCGCGCCCGACGTCGACGCGGTCGTGCGCGAACTCGCCGCCCGAGTGCACGGGCTGCTCGAATGCCGCGACGTGAGCCGCATCGACATGGTGGTCGGCGAGGACGGCACGCCATGGGTGCTCGAAGTCAACACGAGCCCGGGCATGACCGAGACGTCGCTTCTCCCGATGGCCGCCGAGGCCGTCGGCATCGGCTTCGAGGCGCTGGTGGACCGCCTTACTCGCTCGGCGCTCCATAGAGTAAAGTAGGGTAGGGTACATACAGTGAGCTGCGGGGAGCGATCGCCGCGGCCGGCTGATCCTCTTCGACCGAACGCAATCGGAGGTGTTGCATCATGGCTCGCTACGATGACAGGTGCGGCGGCGGCTCGTTCGCGGCGTTCCTGCTGGGCGGCATCATCGGCGCCGTCCTGGGCGTGCTGTTCGCGCCGCGCTCCGGCAAGGAGACGCGCGAGATGCTGCAGCAGAAGGGCCAGGAGTACCTGGACGAGGGCAAGCAGGTGTACGAGCAGGGCCGCGAGCGCGTGACCGAGATGTACGAGAGCGGCCGCGAGACGGCCACCGAGAAGACGGCCGAGCTGCGCACCAAGATCGAGGAGACCCGCGAGCGTCTGAAGCAGCAGGTCGGTCAGGCGTCGCAGATGGCACAGGAGAAGCTGGGCACAACGACGACGAAGACCGAGGCCGGGGTCGAGGCCGCACCGGAGAAGGCGGAGGAGGCCACGGCCAAGGCCGAGAAGAAGGCCGAGCAGACGAGCATGCCCGGCGAGGGCGAAGGGACCGCGCCGGCGTAGCGTTCGCAACGACAGCGTTCGCGACGGGCCGCCACACGCTCGGGCGGCCCTTCCGCGTGGAGAGACGGTCATGCCTGCCATAAGAGATCTCGAGAAGCTGCCGGTGTCGGGCCGTGAGGGCAACTACCTCGGCACCGTGCAGTCCGTGCTGTTCGACCCGAGCGAACCCAGGGCGGTCGCGCTCCAGGTGATCCCGCCCAACCTCGCCGTCGTGATCGAGCGCAAGCCACGCTTCCTCCCGCTGCGCCCCGGCATGCTCGCGAGCGCGGCCGATGAGGGGGTCGTCGCGTGGGACGGCAAGAAGCTCCCCGCGAAGGCGGCGGTGGCGAAGGAGATCGGGGCCTCCGTCGACGACACGGTGATCTGGCGCGACATGGAGGTGCGGCTCTCGACCGGCGAGCGCGCCGGGTACGTGCACGACGTCGGCGTCTCGCGCAAGACCGGCAAGGTCCTGCGCCTCGTGCTGTCCGAGGGCTCCGTAGCCGACTTCGCGGTCGGCAAGCGCGAGGTGCCGGGCGAGCTCGTCGGCGGCTTCGACGGCACCGCGGTCGTGGTGGACGCGTCGTTCCGTGCGCTGGCGCAGTCATCCGGCGGCCTGGCCGCGGCGACCGGCAAGGGCGCGGCCTACGCGAGGTACGGCGCCGACAAGGCGGCCGAGGCGGCGCTCGCCGCGGGCGTCGCGGGGCTGGGCATGCTCGAGCGGAGCTTCCGGTCCGGGCTCGGCCGGAAGGCCGTGCGAGGGCTGCGGCGCGCCGGCAAGCACGTCCGCAAGACGATCGATGGCGGGACCTAGGCCGTGGCTCGCCGCTTCAAGCCGCTGGATGCCGTCCGCGTGCGCGAGCTGCCGGCCGGCTGCGCAGGCTGCGTCTTCTGGGAGACCGCGACTCGTCTGCCGAAGCGCTGCGGCACGTGCTGCGATCCGGAGATGCTCGAGGGATGGATCGACTACGTCCGCGCGCAGTGGGGAGATTGCGGACGGATCGCCTACGAGGGGGACGACGTCCTCGGCTTCGTGAAGTACGCCCCGCCGGCGTACTTCCCGCAGGCGCGGCAGTTCCCGGCGGGCGTCCCCGACGACGACGCCGTGCTCATCACCTGTCTGCACGTCGACCCCGACGCGCGCCACTTCGGCCTCGGGAAGGTGCTGCTGCACGCCGCGCTCCGCGACCTGGTGGGAAGGGGCGAGCGCGTGGTGGAGGCGTACGCGGCGAACGATCCGGGCGACGTCAAGGAGCTGCCCATGGTCGGCGCCGGCTTCCTGCTGCAGCAGGGCTTCACGGTCGCGCGACCGCACGCGGAGTTCCCGCTGATGCGACTCGAGCTGAAGTCGCTCGCGGCGTGGACGGAGAACCTCGAGGCGGTGCTCGAATCGCTGAGGCTGCCGCTCGGGATCGGCAAGCACGTGCCCGCGCCCACGCCCCGCTGACCCGACAGGAGAGATCATGACCGACCGCCTTCCCCGAGGCCCTCGCAAGGCGGGGTCCGCCGACCGCGTCCGCGCGTACCTGGCGGAGCACCGCCTGGCGGATCGGGTGATCGCGTTCAGCGAGTCGACCAAGACCGCTCAGATGGCGGCCGGCGCCGTTGGGTCCGAGCTCGGGCAGATCGTGAAGTCCCTGGTCGCGGTCGGCGGGGATGGGCGAGCGGCGCTCGCGCTGGTAGCGGGTGACAGGCGAGCGGACCTCGCCGCGATCGGTGAGGCGACGGGGATGTCGGGCGTGCGGATGGCGAACGCCGACGAGGTTCGCGAGGCGACGGGGTACGCCATCGGCGGCGTTTGCCCGTTCGACCTCCCGGCCGGCTTGCCGGTCCTCGTCGACGAGTCGTTCGGCCGGTTCCAGCTCGTCTACAGCGCGGCGGGCACCCCGAACTCGGTGGTACCATTGTCCCTCGCCGAGCTGTTGTCGCTCAGCGGAGGACGGATCGCCCGGATATCGCGCGAGGCGAGTGGATGAGCGTTCGGAGCGCCAGGCACGAAAGGAAGAGGCCTTCGCTGGCGTACATTGCCGGCGGGATCGTCGCCGGACTCGTCGTGATGGCCGTCGCGTACCGCGTGTTCCTGACGATCCCCGTCAAGATCGACGCCTCCGACCGGCGCCTCATGGTAGGCACCCGCGTGAGCGAGCTGTTTAAGGACGGGCTCGTGCACGGCGATCGGGGAAATCTCGTTGCCGCCAAGGACCGCCGGATATTGAAGCGCGGTGGGGGAGACGAGCCCTTCGTTCTCGTCAACGGCAAGCGCGCCGCGAATGACGTGCAGCTCTACGCTTCGGACGTCGTCAAGAGCATGAACGGGCTGGACGTGGTCGAGCCGCTCGCGAAGCGGCTCGAGACGGTGACCGCGCCGGTGCGCTACGAAGGCAGCGGGCAGCTCGAGACGATCGTGAGCGAAGGCCACGCCGGCCGCGTGGAAGTCACGTACGGCACGCTGTCGAAGCAGGTCGTCGCGAGACGGGTCGTGCAGGAGGCGGTGGCGCAGGTCGTACGGCGCGAGCAGCCGAAATCCGGCTCGATGGTGATAGCGCTCACCTTCGACGACGGCCCGTGGCCCGGCCAGACCGAGGCGATCCTGAAGATCCTCAAGCGCTACGGCGTCAAGGCGACGTTCTTCGAGATCGGCGCTCAGGCAAGGGGCCGCCCGCAGCTGTCGAAGATGCTCGCCGATGCCGGGATGCTTGTGGAGAACCACAGTCAGTCGCACCCGGACCTCTCGAAGTACAGCGCCGATCGCATCCAGAGCGAGCTGGCTCAGGCGCAGACGAACATCGAGAAAGCGACCGGCAAGCGCCCGAGGTACTTCCGTCCGCCGGGAGGAGCGACGAGCCCGGCGGTTCGCTCCGTGGCGAAGAAGCTCGGCCTGCGCATCGTGGACTGGGACATCGACACGAGGGACTGGCGGAAGCCGCCCGCAGCGGCCATCGTCTCGCTCGTGCTTTCGAGGGCGAAGCCGGGAGCGGTCGTCCTCATGCACGACGGCGGGGGCGATCGCAGCCACACGATCGAGGCGCTGCCGAAGATCATCGAGGGGCTGAAGGCGAAGGGCTACCAGTTCGTGACGCTCGACGGCATCGCCGATCTGCCGCAGGGGCTCGGGTAGCGTCTCACTCCTCCGCGGGGTACGCCGCGCTCGGCGTGACCACCCAGTCGAGCGGCACGTCGTGCTCCTCCGCCGGCACCTCCTCGACGAGCTGGACGTCGAACGCGAGCCCGATCTTCAGCGCGTCTCGGCGCAGTCGCGGCAGCAGGCCGTCGTAGAAGCAGCCGCCGTACCCGATGCGGTTGCACTTCGCGTCGAACGCCAGTCCGGGCACGAGCGCGACGTCGATCTCGCGCGGGTCCGCCTGCGGGAGCTCGTCCGCGGGCT
>JAJZPX010000159.1 GCA_021811025.1 Actinomycetes bacterium | reverse complement strand
GCAGCAGCCAATGGACGCCACTTCGTCGGCCGATGGCAGCTGGACGCGTAGCCGTGCCGCCATCGCGGGCATCAAGCAGCGTCCGGCTGTCGAGGTGTGGAGGATGTCATGGAAGAGAAGGACGTCATCGCGACGTTGTGCAAGCTCGAGGAGATGGACCGTGACGCGATCGGCATCTACGAGGACGCGATCGGCAAGACGGCCGACGACGAGACGAAGCGCAAGCTGGAGGAGTTCCGCAAGGACCACGAGCGCCACGTCCAGGCGATCGGGAGCGTGCTGCGGGAGCAGGACTGGCGCCATGTGGAGGCGACGCAGGAGTTCCGGACGCTCATGCAGGCGTACCGGCGCGAGGTCGACATGGCTGAGGGCGGCGACGACGCGGTCGTCGTCGCGATGGACGTCGGCGAGAAGGCGACGAACGCGGAGTACGCCGAGGCGCTGCGCATGGACGTCGACCGGCGCGTGAGGCAGGTGCTGCAGAACGACTTCGCGGACGAGCAGCGGCATCTGCGCTTCATCGAGTCCCGCATGCCGCCGAGCCTCGGCGGGGGAGTCGGCAGGCTCCACGCCGAGGGCGGTCCGGGCGGGCGGCCTGCGGGGAGCGGCTCCGGCGACTGACGGTCGCGCGCGAACGAAGGCCGGGCGGCGTCGTCTTCGGCCGCCCGGCCCTTCGCACGAGACGCGATCGCGGGTAGCTGCCTAGCGCTTCTTCTGCACCGGCCGACGCGCACCGCCACCGCGGGCCTGCGCGCCCCTGATCGCCTTGAAGGCCTTCGTGGGGTCGTCCGTGAACGCGCTTCTGCCCTTCACGGCGTTCTGGAGGTCCGTCTTCATGCTGATCGTCTCGCCCGGCGTCAGCTCGTTGTCGTTCATCCCCTTCTCGTCCAGGTACTTGATCGCGTCGTTCCAGTTGTGCGCGTGCGACACCTGCAGGACGTGCTTGAGATCGGACTCGTCGTACGTCTTCGTCCAGTCGCGGTTCGAGCTCCGCTTCTCGCCCTGCATCTGCTGCTTGACGTTCCTCTGAGCCATGTCCGCACCATCCTCTCCGAGATCTCGGCCGAAGACCGGCCTCGTGGAGCTACCCGTCGCGAGACAAGCAGTAATCACCAGCGTCCGCCCGTCGAGGGGCCGTTTGCGGGTGGCTTCCGGCGGCGAGATTGTCGTCACGCGACGTGAAGGAGGGACGAGGTATGGCACGCGAGATGATGTCGATGCTGACGGCCGAGGACATGATCGGCGACCTGTTCCGCAGGAGGCAGGAGGTCTCGCGCGACGAGATCGTGCGCAAGGCCGAGGATGAGCCGCTGGCGCCGGACGTGATGACGTACTTCAGCCACCTGCCGCAGGGGCAGTACTCGAAGCGCAAGCTCGTGGACACCGTGAACGGGGCCATTCGCGAGCGAAGGCGCGAGCGCGAGATCGGGCAGCTCAAGGTGGAGTAGTCAGAACAGCTCGCCGAGGTCGGTCATCGCCTGCTCGGCGTACTCGAGCTTCCAGTCGTCGAGCGAGAGGTAGAACGTGGGCGAGAACGGGAGGCCCATGGCGATCGTCATGCCGATGACCTCCTGGAGCAGGGTGTCGCGGCCCATGACGAGATCGAGCGCGTCCGGGTGGACGAAGACGCCGTTGCGCGGATGCGGGGTCCAGAAGAAGTTGCGTTCGCGGTCGGAGACGATGAGGTCGTAGCAGAGGTTGCCGTCGCCCAGCACGACGATGTCGAACGGCCCGCGCTCGTCGTCGAAGCGCCTGCGCCAGGCGCTCCTGTCGCGCTCGAGCCGCGTGATCCGAACGAGCGTGGCGGTGTCTATCGCCATCGCGAACGGGCACGCGGGCAGCTCGCGCAGCGCCTCGCGGAGGTTCACCGCGGCGAGCAGCTCCTTCTGCGTCATGCTCTCGCCGAGTATGTGGAGCGCGAAGTCGGCCTCGGCCGGCGAGACGGCGTTCAGCAGGATACGCAGCAACTCGCGCTGCTCGCCCGCGTAGTAGGGGCGTACCGACGGAAGCCCCCGGACGACTGCCAGCAAGACGAGAACTCCTCCGCGAAGACGGATCGTGTGACTTGAAGCATCGGCATCGGCGGCGCGGGACTGAGTGACGGATTACCGTCCCGGCCGACCTGGCTCAGAAGATGCCGGCGATCTCGTTGAGCGCACCCCCGGCGATCGTCGGCTCCCCGCCGAAGACCTCTATCCTCTCGACGAAGCTCGAATGCGCGCGGAGACGCGAGGAGACCTGAGAAGCGAGCGGCGACCTCGGCGTCAGGAGCAGGACGCCTCCGCTCGCTCCCGACGCGGCGCCGCCGTCGAGGCCGTCGGCGAAGCTCTGGCCCGTCGCGACGCCGACGAACCCCCAGTCGGCCCATCCTCGCGCCGTCGCCGTGTCCGCGAGCATGCCTGCGGTGTCGTAGCGAGTGTTGCCTGAGACGCGCTCCCACCGCCGGCCGGCCGCGCTGAGCGACGAGGTGACCCTCGTCCCGACCGAGAGCGTGCCGCCGGCGATCACCGCCTTCTTCGCCGCCGTCGGGTCGATCGCGCCTATCGCGCTCCACGCCGGGGACGGGAGCCCCGTCGATCTCGTGAGCACGATCGGCATCCGGCGGTGGTATGCGAACGGCGACACCGCGAGTGCGTCGGCGAACTGGTCGCCGCGCACGAGGAAGTACTCGTTCGGCATCGTCCGGCCGAGCGCGCGCTCGTGGGCGACGACGGCGTTCGCGATGGCCGCGGCGGTGCCGTAGCGGTCGTCGCCCCACAACCGCTCGACGCTCACCCCAGGCAGCGCGTCGAGCTGCGCGAACGCCTGCCGCGACACCGACCTCTCGCTCCCCACGACGATCGCGCGGGTGGCGCCGAGGCGTGCGATCTCGGTGGCGATCCCGCCGTACAGCGAGGCGGGCGTCGTCAGCAGCAGCGGCGCGCCGTAGCTTCCGGCGAGGGCGGAGGCGGACAGCGCGTCGGCGAAGTCGGCGCCGGTCGCGACGACGACGGTGTCGGCGCGAGCGAAGTGCTGGCGGCAGATGCTGAGCGCGGTCTCGTAGCGGTTCGGGCCCTGCAGCCGGACGAGCGCGAGCGGGATGTCGAGGAGGACGGAGCGCGTCAGCGTGAGAGCGTTGCCCGCCTCGTCGCGATACTGCGCCTTGACGGTCTTCGTGCCTCGGCCGGCCGGGAGCTGCACGGTCGTCTCGGCCGAGTAAGGCTGCCAGGCCGTCCACGTGGCGCCCCCGTCGCCCGACAGCCGCATGTCCGTCAGGTGCGCGTCCGTGACGGACGAGGTCACGGGAACGGCGGTGGAGGAGACCGTGGACGGGACGGCGGCGGTCCCCGTCGGCGGCGTGCTGTCGACGCGGACCGTGAACGGGGGGCTCGTGCCCACGAGCGAGGCGCCGTTCGTGACGCGGAACTGCACCTGGTCCGCGTCGTCCGAGTCCCGGCCGAACGGGACGCGTGCCGAGAGGGTCTCCGTGGAGGCACTGCCCGGCAGGCACGTCAGCGTCCCCGACGCCCACTCGCTCCACGACGCGCCGGAATCCGCCGTCCAGCGGAACTCCGCCGTGCCCGGCACAAGGCCGCTCGTCTCGTCGCGCGCCTGCACGCTCACGAGCGGGCTGGTCGTCGCCGCCCAGCCCGACGGCTGCCAGCCGCCCCAGTTCCCCGTGGGCGTGATGACGCCTCCGCCCACCGTGACGGTCGCCGTCGTCGCGCTCGCGCCGTCGCAGTAGTCGTAGACGCTCGTCGCGCGCACGCACAGCGTGTGGCCCCCCGTCGCCAGCGCGAGCGACCGGGAAGTGCCGGTGGTGGTGGCGGCGAGCGAGCCGTCGCGCCACACCTCGTACGTCACGGAGTGCCCGGGCACGGCGTCCCACGACACGAGGTAGTCGCCGGGCACGGGCGTCGCGGGCAGGTGCAGGGTGGGCGGCGCGAGGTACGCGTAGGTCGCGGTGATGCTCGCCATCGCGCTCGACATGTCCGCGTAGCCCCAGCCGTACGCCGCGTCGGGCCGGCTCGATCCGTACGGGGCGGCGGTGCGCTGGACGAGGTCGACGATCTGGTCGTTCGCGAGCGCCGGAACGTAGCGCCAGAGGTGCGCGATAGCTCCCGCGAGCGCGGGCGCCGCCATGCTCGTGCCCGACCAGAAGCCGTAGCCGGCGGGAACGCCGGAGGAGCCGGGCACGCCGGGAGCGAACAGCCCGTAGACGAGGTCGCCCGGCGCGAGGATGTCGAGGCCCGGTCCGTAGTCGGTGAACGACGCGACGTGGCGGACGCCGCCGGCGACGCCGTACGCCCCCACTCCCACGACGTGCGCGCACCGCGCGGGGTACAGCACTCCACCTGAGGAACCGGAGTTGCCGGTCGAGGCGACGACCACGCAGCCCTTGCTCCAAGCGTAGTCGACGGCGTCCTGCTCGGCCTGCACGTAATCGGGGCCGCCGAGGCTCATGCTGATGATCCTGCAGCCGTCGTCGGCGGCGCGCCTGATCGCCGCGACGACCGGATCCGAGAAGATCTGCACCGATCCGTCCTTGAAGCTCGGCATCCCGTAGACCTGGCCCGCCACCTTGTACACGACCACCTGCGCGTCGTAGCCGACGCTCGCCACCCCCACGCCGTTGCGCGTCGCCGCGGCGACCTCGCCCGCCGTGCACGTCCCGTGCGAGACGAGCCCGATGTTGGAGTCGGGCGCGTCGCTGGGAGGGGGAGTGACGTCGTCGTCCTCGTGGAAGACTCCGTCTACGCAGCTGTTGAAGAAGTCGTGCCCCGCGACGATGTTCGCGCCGCGGTCGGGATGGTCGAGGTAGAAGCCGGTGTCGATCACGGCGACCTTGAACGCGCTCGCCGGAGCGCGCACGGGGAAGTCGCGGCCGGCGGGGTCGCTGTAGCCGTGGCGCCACGCCTCGGCGGCGTCGAGCCCGGACCCGCGGAGCCACCAGCTCTTGCCGTAGCCGGCGCTCGTCTCGCCGTTCGAGTAGGTCGTGGGGTCGGTGTAGCCGGGGTCGTCGGGCTCCGCGTACGCGGAGACGTAGCGGACGGCGTCGGGCTCCGCGTACACGATGCCGGGGTCCGAGCGCAGCTCGCGCAGGACGTCGTCCCGCTTGCGGCCGGCCGGGACGCGCACGGCCGAGACGCCACGCTCAGGGATGAGGCTCTTCGCCTCGGTGAGGCCGTGCCTGCGAAGGACTCGCGACCGCCCCGAGGCGGAGCCGTCGCGGAAGCGCACGAGGATGCGGTCCGGGGCCGCGCGAGGCCCTGTGGCGGGCGGTGCCGGCACGCGAACCGTGGCGACGAAGGGGCGGCCGGAAGCCGCTGGCGGCATCGCGGCGATCAGCAGCAGTGCGGCCAGCAGGCTGCGCAGCAGTCGCGCTCTCATGTATTCCTT
>JAJZPX010000158.1:3296-5401 GCA_021811025.1 Actinomycetes bacterium | reverse complement strand
CGTGCGCCGCCCCGCTCGCGCACGCGCTCGGCGGGCCGCTGCTGCTCGTGCATCCCATGTCCGGCCTCTCCGGGCCCGCGCTCGACGAGATCCGTCGCCTGGCGGAAGCCGCGGGCGGCATCGGGTAGATGCACGTCGTGATCGTCGGCAGCGACAGGTCGGTCCCGGCGAAGGCGGTGACGCAGCTTGCGAGCATCGGCGTCCCGAACGACGCGGCGCACGTCCAGCGCCTGGCAGGGATCAGCCGGTACGACACAGCGCGGATGGTGGCGCACGAGCTGAAGCTGGCGATCGCTCCCAAGACGGTGACGACCGCGTTCATCGCCACCGGCGACAACTTCCCGGACGCGCTGACCGTGTCCGGCATCGCCGCGGCGATGGACTCGCCGGTCCTGCTCGTCAAGCGCACGTACGTCCCGTCCCCGACTCAAGCCGCGTTCGAAGACCTCGGCCACCCGGCGCTCATCGCCCTCGGCGACGACAAGGCGATCTCGAACGAGCTGTACGCGAGCCTCGGCTGCGTTCAGCGCCTCGCGGGCAAGGACCGCTACGAGACGGCGAAGAAGGTCGCGGAGTACGCGGTCGGTCACGGGTTCGACGCGGACGAGATCATCGTGACGACCGGACTGAGCTTCCCGGACGCCCTCGTGTCGGGCGTCGTGAGCGCGAAGAGGGAGAGCCCGATCCTGCTCGCGAAGGACAGCCTCCCGCAGTATTCGGCCGACTTCATAAACGACCATCAGGACGAGATACGCAGGATCACGGTCGTGGGCTCCTCGCGGTCCGTCTCGCAAGGCGTGGAGGACCAGATCGTCGACGAGCTCGTGCGGTGACGGCCGCGCGCGAACGCGCGTGAGCGCGATGGAGGCCCGCCGGAGGAATTGCGGCGGGCCTTCCTCTCTCACCGGCGGTATCATCGGCTCATGATCGACTCGTACATAGCCCTGGGCAGCAACCTCGGCGACCGCCTCGACAATCTCGCTCGCGGCGTGGGCGCCCTCGCGGCCCTGCCCGCCACGGAGCTCGTCGCCGTCTCGCACGTCTACGAGACCGAGCCCTGGGGCGTCGAGGGACAGCAGACGTTCTACAACGCCGTCGCGTCGATCCTGACCCGGCTGCAGGCCGACCAGCTCCTCGAGCTGCTCAAGGACGCCGAGGCGCAGCTCGGGCGGAAGCCCACGTCGCGCTTCGGCCCTCGCCTGATCGACCTCGACATCCTGCTCTATGACGACGAGGAGTGGCGGAGCGAGACGCTGACGATCCCGCACCCGCGGATGGCGGAGCGCGAGTTCGTCATCCGGCCGCTGCTGGAGATCGCTCCCAACGCGCGATATCGCGGCGGCTCGTACGTGACCGACGAGCGGGCGCGGCAGGGGCGGGTCGTCGCCGAGCTCGGGCCTATCCCGGGGTGGGAGGACAAGACGCCGGAGCCGTCCGAGCCCCGATCGCAGGCGGGAACGTCACGGCGTGCCCGGGCCGATCTCACGCCCGAGGACTTCCGCGCGATTCGCCCGACGGCGGACTATCGAGTGGCAGGCGCGCCGGAAGGGTTCCGGACGGCTTCGGGCGAGGAGTGGGAGCCGGTGGGCGTGGCGCGCCTCGATCCCTCGCCGGACATGCCCGAGCTGCTCTTCTACGAGACGGTCCTTAAGGGCGCCGGCGTCCCGTGCGAGTTCTACCCGGAGCGCCCCGGCGAGGGCTTCTACAACCCGTACGGCATCCCGCGCTTCGTCGACCTCTACGTGCCGCGCTCGCGGCTGCGCGAGGCGCGGGAACTCATCCGCCAGGCGCGTGAGGCCCCGCCGGCGGGGGAGTAGGCGATGGAATGGGTCCCGGTGGCCGAGGGCTGGGGTGTGGGCAAGGAAATCGAGGTCGTCCACGCGCTGCTGTTGGACGCCGGAGTCCCCGCCGAGCTGTCGTACCGACGACGCGGGTCGCGATCGGCTACGCGTTCGTTGGGGCGCTGCGGCTCGATCCGATCGCCGTCCTCGTGACGGTGCTGTTCCTCGTGCGCCGCTACCTCTGAGGGGTTGATTGACAAAGTCAGTGCAAGATGCTGACTCCCGGTCGTCCCTGTCAGAGCCATCGCCAGTTTGCGCAGGTTG
>JAJZPX010000158.1:0-3286 GCA_021811025.1 Actinomycetes bacterium | reverse complement strand
GCTACCTCTGAGGGCTACCTCTGAGGTGGGTACATCTACCCGCGACGCCTTCGGCCGAGTGCTATACTCTTCCATCTCTGGCGGACGTCGCCGCCAGAGATGCGGCGGTTCCAGCAGGCTCGCAAGAGCTCGCAGCTGAACCGCCGCCGGCAGACTCGCGCCGCCAGAGATGCGGCGGTTCGAAGCGAGTCGCCGGCGACCCGTCGGGGGACGCCTGGACCGCGAACGAAGGCGCGGCCGGGACGTCCGGATCGGGAAGGAGACCCATACGATGAGCGCAGTCCCTGCAGCCGGAGAACGGCCCGTCACCACCGCGACCTTCCGCGCGCGCAAGCTCGCGAACGAGCGGATCGTCGTCGTCACCGCGTACGATGCGCCCTCCGCGCGACTCGCCGAGGAGGCCGGCGTCGACGCCGTGCTCGTGGGCGACACGCTCGGCATGGTCGTCCTCGGCTACGACTCGACGCTGCCCGTCACGCTCGACGACATGCTGCGGCACACAGCGGCGGTCCGCCGGGGCCTATCCCGCGCGCTGCTCGTAGCCGACATGCCGTTCCTGTCGTTCCAGATCTCGCCTGAAGACGCGCTGCGCAACGCAGGCCGCCTGATGGCCGAGGCGGGAGCAAGGGCGGTCAAGCTCGAAGGCGGCGTCGCGATCGCGCCCACTGTGCTGAAGCTCACCGAGGCGGGCGTCCCGGTGATGGGCCACGTCGGCCTGACACCGCAGTCGGTGCACCAGCTCGGCGGCTACAGGGTGCAGGCGAAGGAGACCGAGGCCGCGCTGCGCCTCATCGACGACTGCCGGGCGCTGCAGTCCGCGGGCGCGTTCGCGATCGTGCTCGAGTGCATCCCCGCCGAGCTCGCCGCGATCGTCTCGGCCGAGCTCGAGATCCCCACGATCGGCATCGGTGCCGGCGCCGGGTGCGACGGGCAGGTGCAGGTGTGGCACGACCTGCTCGGCCTCGGCGAACGCCTCCCGCGCCATGCGAAGCGCTTCGCGGACGCCGGCGCGATTATCCGCGGCGCGCTCGCGGGGTATGCGGCCGAGGTGCGCGCGGGCACCTTCCCCGACGACGGCGCGTGCACCCGCATGGAGCCCGGGGTGCTCGACGAGCTGCGCCGCGGCCGTGAGGGCCTCGCGCACGCGGACAGGGAGGGATAGGCGGCATGGAACGCTTCGTCTCGGCCGAGGAGGTCAGGCAGGCGCTCGGCGCCGCGAGGCGGGACGGCAAGTCGGTGGCGCTCGTGCCGACCATGGGCGCGCTGCACGGGGGCCACCTCACGCTCGTGCGCGCCGCGCGGAAGCGGGCCGACGTCGTCGTGGCGTCGATCTTCGTCAACCCGGCGCAGTTCGGGCCGGACGAGGACTTCGAGGCGTACCCCCGTGACATGACGAGGGACCTCGAGCTGCTCGCGGCGGAGGACGTCGACGTGGTCTTCACTCCCACCGTCGAGGCGATGTACCCGCTGGGGTCGGAGACGGTCGTGGAGCCGGGAACGATCGCGACGTTGTGGGAGGGCGAGAGCAGGCCGGGCCACTTCACGGGCGTCTGCACCGTCGTCGCGAAGCTCTTCGACATCGTGCAGCCCGACATCGCGTTCTTCGGCGAGAAGGACTACCAGCAGCTCGTGATAGTACGCCGCATCGTGCGCGACCTGCACTACGGCCTGCGCGTCGCGGGCGTGCCCATAGTGCGCGACCGCGACGGGCTGGCGCTGTCGAGCCGCAACGCGTACCTCTCGCCCGAGCAGCGCGCCGCCGCGCTCGTGCTGTCGCGCGCGCTCGAGGCCGTGCGGCAGCAGGCGTCGGCGGGCGAGCGGGACGCGCTCGCGCTCGCGCGCCTGCTCGCCGAGGAGGTCGCGGGGACGTCGCTGGCCGAGCTCGACTACGCCGCGATCGTCGATTGCGAGACGCTCGAGCAGCTCGACGTGCTGGACGGGCCCGCGCGCGCGATCGTCGCCGCGAGGTTCGGCCGGGCGCGCCTCATCGACAACGTGCCGATCGCGCTCGCGGGCGACGCCGTTCGGCACCTGGCGGCAGCGGGGGAGGCGACGTGCGAGACGCCGGCCTAGCCAGCGAGATCCGCGGGCTCGCGAAGCAGCGCAACGCCGTCATCCTCGCCCACAACTACCAGCGGCCGGAGGTGCAGGACGTCGCGGACTTCGTCGGCGACTCGCTGGGGCTGTCTCGACAGGCGGCCGGGACGGGCGCGGACGTCATCGTCTTCGCCGGCGTGCACTTCATGGCCGAGACGGCCGCGATCCTCGCGCCGGACAAGCTCGTCGTGATGCCCGAGGCCCGCGCGGGCTGCCCGATGGCCGACATGATCACCGCCGTCAAGCTCGCCGCGTGGCGCAGCGAGTGGCCGGGCGTGCCGGTTGTGACGTACGTGAACTCCTCGGCTTCAGTGAAGGCGGCCTCCGACGTCTGCTGCACGTCGGCGAATGCGGTCGAGGTGGTGCGATCCCTCGACGTTCCGCGCGTGCTGTTCGCGCCCGACCGCAACCTTGCGTCGTGGGTCGCGTCGCAGCTCCCGGAGGTCGACGTCGTGGCGTGGAACGGCTTCTGCCCGACTCACGACCGCGTCAGCGCCGAGGCGGTCATGGAGGCGCAGCGGGAGCACCCTTCGGCCGAGACGCTCGTGCACCCCGAGTGCCGGCCGGAGGTCGTGGCGCTGGCCGACCGCGTGCTCTCCACAAGCCAGATGCTGCGCCGCGCGGCGGAGTCGGAGGCCGACGAGTTCGTGATCGTGACCGAGGAGGGGCTGCTGCACGCGCTTCGCAAGGCGGCGCCCCGCAAGCGCTTCCACACCCTTGCTCGGACGATGACCTGCCCGAACATGAAGCTCACCACGCTCGAGAAGGTGCGCGACTGCGTGGAGGCGCTCGAGCCGCGCGTCACCGTGCCCGCCGACGTCCGCGAGCGCGCTCTCGCGGCGGTGGAGCGCATGGTCGCGATCGGGTGATGGCGGCTCGCGAGGACATCGTGCGGCTCCCCGGCTCGCTCGGCCGTCGCTACCTGATGCCGTTCGACACGGACGAGCTCGCGCAGCACCGGAGCGATGTCCTCGTCGTGGGCAGCGGGATCGCGGGGCTCACCGCGGCGCTGACCGCGTCCACCGAGCGCAACGTCGCGCTGGTCACGAAGGCGCGAGTCTCCGAGACGAACACGTGGTACGCGCAGGGCGGCATCGCGGGCGCCGTCGGCGAGGCGGACTCTGTGGAGCTGCACGTGGCGGACACGCTCGAGGTCGGGCAGGGACTCTGCGAGCCGGACGCCGTGCGC
>JAJZPX010000157.1 GCA_021811025.1 Actinomycetes bacterium | reverse complement strand
GAGGTCGATGCGGCCCTCGCGGATCGGCTCCACCTGCTGCTCCTCGGGCATCTCGGCCGCGTGCGCGGGACCCACGTAGAAGGCCTCGATGTCGCCCTCGAGCGGCATCTCGAAGACCTCGAGGCATCGAGAGCATGCGGTGGAGACGGTGGCGCGCACCCGCCCGCTACCGACGACGCCGGCCGAGGTGTTCGTGAGCGTCACCTCGAGCGTGACCGGCTTGGTGAAGGTGAACTGCTCGTCGCCCACGCACAGCGGCTCGAGCTCGACGTTGTCGGACACGCGCATCTCGCTTCCGATGACGTCGAGGATGGGTCCGAGCTCGACCATGTAGTGATCCATCCGGGCTCCTTTGCCTGCGACGAACGGCCGGACGAGGGGTGTATCCCACGTCCGGCCGAGGGCGTGCGGTGAAGGCGCTAGGCGCGCTGGCTGACCTTGCCCTGCAGACGGTCGCGGCCGCGCTGGACCGCGGTCAGGAGCTTGCCGAGGTTGACCTCCAGGTTCGCCAGCATCTCGTCCGCGTAATCTTCGGCGCCGAGCCGGATCTCGCGCTCGCGCGCCCGCGCGTTGTCGAGGATCTCGGCGGCCTGGCTCTCGGCGAGCTTCACGATCTCCTGCTCGCTCGCGAGCGATTGCGCGCGGTCACGCGCCTCCTCGAGGATGCGGTTGGCCTCCTTCTCGGCCTCCTCGACCATCTCCTGGCGCTCCTTGACGATCCAGCGCGCCTGCTTCAGCTCGTCGGGGAACTGCGCGCGGATCTCGTCGACGATCTCGTAGATCTTGTCGGCGTCCACGATGCGCCCGTTGCTGAAGGGCACGTTGCGCCCGTTGTCGACAAGCTCCTCGATACGGTCGATGAGCGCCATGATATCCATCGAACGACCTCCCTATCGGGCCAGCTTGAGACGCTTCGCGAGGGCGTCGACCACGCTCGCGGGCACCATCCCGCTCACGTCGCCCCCGAGGGCCGCGATCTCCCTCACGGCCGAAGAGCTCAGGTACGTGTATTCAGGTATAGCCATGATAAACATAGTCTCGACCTTGGTATCGAGTCTATGGTTGAGCTGCGCCTGCTGGAACTCGCTCTCGAAGTCGGACACCGCGCGCAGGCCCTTCACGATCACATGCGCGCCGAGTTCGTCGGCGAGCTGGATGAGGAGCCCGTCGAAGGACTGAACCGTCACGTTGGGGAGGTGCGCGGTCGCGTCGCGCAGGAACGACTCCCGCTCCTCGAGGCTGAACAGCGGGCCGCCGCGCTTCTCCGGGTTGAGCGCGACGGCGACGATCACCTCGTCGAAGAGGCCGGCCGAACGCTCGATGATGTCGAGGTGCCCGTTGGTGACGGGGTCGAACGTGCCGGGGCAGATGGCTCGGTTCACGCGTGTCGTCCCATCCGGATGCGTGCGATATCGATCGTCGTGGACCCGTAGCGCTTGGTGCTGTGGACTTCGAAGCCCTCGGGCCATGCAGCGGGAGCGTCGCCCGCGTGCTCCCAGACGACCGTAGCGCCCCCGCTGGCGGCGCCCGCCGCGACCAAGTCGTCGAGCAGGACGCCGACGCGAGCAGCCTCGATTCTATAGGGAGGGTCGAGAAGAATCAAACCGAACGGGCCGCCGGGCAGGGCGCGGCGCCGCGCCAGGGTGAACGCGTCACCTGCGACGATGCGCGCGCGCCGCTCCGCACCGAGCGCGCTCACGTTGGCCTCCAGCGCCCGGCGCGCGTCGTGGTCCTGCTCGACGAACACGGCGCGGGACGCCCCGCGCGACAGCGCCTCGAGGCCGAGCGCCCCGCTCCCGGCGAACGCGTCGAGGACCTCGGCCTCCGCGATGCCGGGCCCCATCTGTGAGGTGAGCGCGCTGAACAGCGCCTCGCGAACTCGGTCCTGGGTGGGGCGCGTGCGCTCGCCCTTGGGCGAGACGATTCGACGGCCGCGCCACTCCCCGGCGACGATCCTCACCCCGCGCTCACCCACTCCCACGCCTCGGCGAAGCGGTGACGAACCTCGCGCAGGAGCGGACCGTGCTCGGCGCGCTTGAGCGCGGGGTCGTCCGCGACGAGCGCGCGGGCATCGTCGCGAGCCTGCGCGAGAAGCTCCGCGTCGCGCGTCACCGACGCAAGCCGAAGCTCCGGCAGCCCGTGCTGGCGTTCGCCGAGCACCTGTCCCTCTCCGCGGAGCTCGAGGTCCGCCTCGGCCAGCTCGAAGCCGTCCGTGGTCTGCTCGATCGCCGCCATCCGCTTGCGCCCGTCCGGCGTCTTCGGGTCGGCGAACAGGAGGAACGCGCCCGGGTGCTCCCCCCTGCCGACCCGGCCCCGAAGCTGGTGCAGCTGAGCCAGGCCGAAGCGCTCGGCGTCCTCGACGATCATCACGGTGGCGTTCGGCACGTCGACGCCTACCTCGACGACGGTCGTGGCGACCAGGACGTCGAACTCCCCCGCCCGGAAGGCGTCCATCGCCGCGGCCTTCTCCGTCGGCTTCATCTGCCCCGTGAGCAGGCCGACGCGCAGGTCGGGGAAGACCCTCTTGCGCAGACGCTCGGCCTCGGCCGTCGCGGCCTTCGCCGAAGTCTCGTCCGACTCGTCGACCAGCGGGCAGACCACGTACGCCTGTCGCCCCGCGGCCGCCTCGGCCCGCACGCGCCCGTACGCCTCGTCGCGCCGGGTGCGGTGCACGGCCTCGGTCTTCACGTGGCTCGCGAGGTCGCGGCCGCCCGGTCTCTCGCGAAGGACGCTGGTGTCGAGGTCGCCGTAGAGAGTGAGCGCGAGGCTGCGCGGGATCGGCGTCGCGGTCATGACGAGCAGGTCGGCCGTTTCGCCCTTCGCGCGCAGGCCGAGGCGCTGGCTGACGCCGAAGCGGTGCTGCTCGTCTACGATCGCGAGCGTGAGGCGCGCGAACGCCACGCTCTCCTGCAGGAGCGCGTGCGTCCCGAGCAAGGCCGAGACGCTCCCGGCAGCGATGCCGTCGCGGATTCCGCGAGCCTCCGCCGCGGGCGTGCCGCCGGTCAGCAGCGCCCACGGGATGCCCGCCGTGTCGAGCAGCGGGCCGACCGCGCGGGCGTACTGCGCGGCGAGCACCTCCGTCGGCGCCATCATCGCCGCCTGACCGCCGCCGTCGGCCGCGACGGCTATCGCGATCGCCGCGACGGCCGTCTTGCCGGTGCCTACGTCGCCGAGGAGCATGCGGTTCATCGGGTGAGGCGAAGCCATATCGCGCAGGATCTCGCCCGCGGCCCGCTGCTGATCGCCGGTGAGCTCGAACGGCAGCGCGGCGCGCAGCTTCGCCTGGCGCGGGCCGCCGGCGGCGTGCCGGAAGCCCGGCAGGCCCTCCGTCAGCGCGTGCCGGCGCATCGCCAGCCCGAGCTGCAGCGTCAGCAGCTCCTCGTACGCGAACCGCCGGCGGGCCTCCTCGGCCCGAGGCATCGAGTCGGGGAAGTGCACCTGCGCGATCGCGTCGGCGAGCGCCGGCAGCCCGCGGCGCAGGCGCAGCTCGGCGGGGAGGAAGTCCGGGACGTCGCCGAACGCATCCAGGGCCTCGCGAACGAGGCGGCGCACCCAGTTCGCCGAGAGCGCGGCCGTCGCGCGGTGGATCGGGATGACGCGCGCGACCTCCTCCGCGCCTTCCTCGGCCGAGAGCTTCTCGTAGATGGGCGTCTTCATCTGCCTCATGCCGTATGAGATCTCGACGCGGCCGGCGAACGCGACGTGGTCGCCCTCGTGGAGCTGCCCGGCCATCCAGCTCGCGTTGAACCACACGCCTATCAGCACGCCGGTCCCGTCGACGAGGGCGACCTCGGTGACCGAGAGGTTGTGGCGCGGGCGCTTGACGGTGACCGCGTGGACCTTGCCGACGACCGTCACGTCCTGTCCCACGCGGAGCTTGTCTATGGAGGAAGTGGAGGTGAGGTCGAGGTAGCGAAACGGGTAGTGGCGGAGCAGCTGCTCGACGCTGACGATGCCCAGCTTGCCGAGGGCCTCCGCACGCCCCGCGTTGACCAGGCGCACCGCGGTCACCGGCTCATCCCACGCGGCGAGGCGGGCGATCCTGTCGGCCGCGCCGGGCATCGCGGCGCTATCCCGCCGGATGGTACGCGATGCCGATGACCTCGGACCCCGTGTACGTGCCGATGACGGCGCCAACCATGCCGACGGACTCGACGTCGTAGCGCGCGCCGCTCCTCGCGAGCGCGGCGATCATGTCGTCGATCAGCGCCCGGTCGCCTCCGGACAGGATCGAGACGCGCATGGGCGCGGACTGCGAGTCCGCGGCGAGGCGGGAGGCGATCTCCTCGATGGCGCTGCGCATGCCCTTCACCTTCCTGTACGGTTCGATGACGCCGTCGCCGCCGATGTGCAGCACCGGCTTGATGTTGAGCAGCGACGCCGCCAGAGCCTGCGCGCGGCCGGCGCGGCCGCCCTTCACGAGGTACTCGAGCGTCTCGACCACGAAGTACACGTGGACCTCGGCGGCGGCGCGCCTCGCAGCGGCCTCGACCTTCTCGGCCGAGCCCCCGGCGTCCCGCGCCTCGACCGCGGCCTTCACCACGAGCCCCGTGCCCTGGCTCGCGCTGCGGCTGTCGACGAGGCGGATGGGGACCGGAGCATCCGCCGCGGCCAGCGACGCGGACTCGAACGTGCCGGAGAGCCGCGACGACAGCGTGACGACGACGATCTCGTCAGCCCCCTCGCCCGCCAGCCGCGCGTACGTCTCGGCGAAATCCGCGGGCGACGGCTGAGAGGTCTTCGGGAGGATCGGGGACACCTTGAGCTTCGCGTAGAAGTCCAGCGGCCTGAGCCCGACCCAGTCGAGCGACGTCTCGTCGCCGAACTGGACGCGCAGCGGCACCATCGCCACGTTGCGCTCGGCCAGCCACTCCGGCCCGAGATCGCACGTGCTGTCACACACCAGGCCGACTTCGGTCATAACGTCCACGCTCCTTCGCGGCTCGTCCCGGCGGCTACTCCACCGCCAGGAGCACCGGGTACAGCGGCTGGTCGCCGCGATGCGACTCGACCTCGAGCTCCGGATGCGCCTCCGCCAGGCGCTTCGTGAGCGCCTCGAGCTCGTCGTCCGACATCTGCTCGCCCCCGAGGACCGTCAGCGTCTCGCCGCCGCCGGCGATGACGTCGAGGAGGCGTGCGGCGACGTCGCCGACGTCCGTGCCGACGACCTCGATCTCGTGATCCGCGATGCCGATGATCTGCCCGGCCGAGATCCTGCCGACCTTGCCGGCGCTGTCCTTCACGGCCGTCGTGACCTCGCCCGTCCGGACGCGTCCGGCCGCCTCGGTCATCTCCGCCACGTTGCCGTCCAGCGGCGCGGAGGGATCGAACGCGAGCATGGCGGCGAACGCCTGCGGGACGGACGTGGTGGGGACGATCGCGACCGGTCTGTCGATCAGCT
>JAJZPX010000156.1 GCA_021811025.1 Actinomycetes bacterium | reverse complement strand
GACGTGTACTGCGTCAGCTGCCACACCGACCACAACTACTTCAACGCGAAGAAGAGCGCGAACCTGCGCACGGACGTCGCGGCGGCGGGGAGCTCGACGACCAACACCGACTTCATCGGGTCGGGCAGCTACGGCATCTGCGTGAGCTGCCACTCGGTGACGCGCGCGAAGCAGGGGATGGGCACGGATCAGGCCGCCCTCGGGACCACCGCCACGCCCGTCATCGCCGGCGCGAAGTTCAACGCGTCGGCGCACGACTACCCGGTCGTCTCGAGCTTCGGCGCCGGGCTCGACTTCTCCGCGAACTGCAGCAAGTGCCACAGCGACGAGCAGGCGAGGTCCTTCCAGACGTCCGCGTATACCTTCGGCACGCACTGGAGCTCGTCGGTGTCGATCCTGAGGGCGCTGGGCTCCTTCGCGGGCAACCCGCCGAAGGCCGAAGCCTGCTTCAAGTGCCACAACTCGGCGGGCGGGCGTTACGGGGAGACGCTGTCGGCGGCAGCGAAGGCCACGCAGGGCGAGTTCTCGCTGCTCTCGAAGCACGACCTCACGAAGGTATCGTGCGTGAACTGCCACAACGTTCATGCCGCGAACGCCACGACGATGGCGGCGGACCCGGACAACACCTACAACGAGGCGTCGCTCGCGACGACCTCGGCCTTGAACGCATACTGCCTCAAGTGCCATGACGGGACGCTGCCGCAGCAGAGGGTGGACGCGACGAACCTCGTGCCGTACACCGTCAGCGCGAACGCTACCGCCAACGTCGGGACGTACTACGCGAGCGACGGCCATGGAGCGGCCACGGTCGGGCCGCCGTTCACGGGCCGAACGTCCACCGGCTACGCCACGATGTACAACGACGTCACCAACGACTGGACGAACGACCTGAACGTGCTCGGCGCGCCGGACGCCGCGACCGCCAACTCCGCGGCCGACAGCGTCTTCGACATGCGCAGCACCTTCACGTTCCCGAGCCTCGGCTCGATCGACGAGGCGACCCTCACGGTGCGCAGCCGGGCCTCGGGCGGCTGGGGCGGGTTGACGGGGACCTTCTCGAGCGCCTCGGGCACGACGGGCGCCCTGGGGACCGGCACCACGAACAACTGGACCCTCGGAGCCGGGACGACGAAGCAGGACGCGGTCAACGCCAACGACGGCGACACAAGCTACATCAGCCGGACTGCTGCGCAAACCAACTCGCGCCAGGGATTCACCTTCACCTCGATGAACGTCCCGGCGAACGCGACGAACATCAAAGTCAGTGTCACGTTCACGGCGAGGGCAACCGGGACCGGCACCAACAATCTCGGGGCCTACTTGAGGGTGAACAACGCCGACCAGACGGCGTCGGGCACCGTGAACCTCAACACGACCACCTACAACACGTACACGGTCGCTTGGCCGGTCAACCCGGTGAGCGGCGTGGCGTGGACGCCAGACCAGGTGAACGGGGTCGCGGCCACGAACGCCTTGAGCAACTTCGGCGTGATGAGCGGCGGAACGGTCACGAACGGGCTGCGGGCCACGTACTGCTACCTGGGCGTGTCATACTCCGTGCCGAACTACTACGACGACGTGTGGGCGATCCAGTACACCACCGACGGCTCCAACTGGACGACCGTGGACGGCGGCGCGGTGGACGAGGCCGCGCTCACGGATCACGCGGTCAACCTCACGGGCGTGCTGACGGCGTCGAACTCCTCGAACTTCGCCGTTCGCATCAAGGCCACGGCGGTGGGAGCGGCGGACAACGTCGGCACGGTCGCGTGGGATGCCTCGACGTTGCAGCTCAGGTACTCCGGCAACGACGCCGGCGGAGCGCGTGCCGACTGCCGCGACTGCCACGAGCAGCACGGGTCGAGCCTCGCGCACCTGCTGAAGTCGTCCGTGGCGGGCACGAGCGTGCCGTCGTACGCGGACACGGCCGACGAGGCGCAGTGCCTCGCGTGCCACCGGGCGGGCAACACGGCGGGCGCCAGCGACATCGCCCGGTACTACCCGTCGTCGGCCTACGGCACCGCCGACTCCGGGATGGCGCGCTCCGGGCACCGGACCAAGACGGCGGGGACGCTCGCTGCGAACAGCGCCGTTCCGTGCCGCCAGTGCCACGACCCGCACGGAGGCGCGGGGAGCGGTCACATGCTCGAGGTGCGGACGCAGGTGACCGCGGGAGTGAACACGATCATCGGTGACGCCGCCGGCGAGCTGGCGATGTCCGACGCGACGCAGACCCCATCGAACGCCGTCAACGTCCGGCGGTTCTGCCTGAGCTGCCACACGACCTCGGACGCGACACCGATGGGGTGGAACGGCTCGGCCGACGCGGCCGTGGCCGCCGGGTGCCAGGTGCTCGGCATCGGCCGGACGGGCGGCGTCCTGCGCCTGCCCGCCCTCGCGAACGGCGTGAAGGGCCACGCCGCCGCGGACACCGCGTACTCCTGCTACGTCTGCCACGGCGACGACTTCAGCGCCGCCAACTCGGTCAACGCGCACGACCCGAGCGCCGGGGAGTCGCGCGGCGGGATCCCGTGCTACACGTGCCACACGGTCTACCAGACGAAGATGGAGGACGGGTCCGGGACGACCACGCACAGCGTCGGCATCGACCGCACGAGCACGTACCATCACGTGCTCGGCCAGTCGGGCGGCAGCGACGGCGACACCATCTCGTACCCGACCTCCGGCGTCGCGGGCCGCAACAACGTGTTCTGCCTGAGCTGCCACGTCGACCACACGCTGTTCAGCGACCTGGTGAACGGGACGTACTCGCGCTCCGCCAACCTGCGTCTCGCGTACGGCAGCACCGCTCCGGCCAGCACCGCCGACGCCACGAACACGGACTTCGCGCCGAGCGGCGGAACGAACGGCGTCTGCCTCGGCTGTCACTCGACGCGAGTGGTCAAGGACAACACCAACCAGAAGAGCGAGACGAACTCCTCGGTGACGCCGACGATCACCGCCTCGGCGTACGACGTCTCCGCGCACGACTACGTCGCGACGTCGACGTTCACGGACACCTCCACGTTCCGGGCGAACTGCGCGAAGTGCCACGACAGCGAGATAGACGGCGGCGGCATGGAGGCCGGCAAGAGCACGACGGGCTTCCAGACGTCGACCAACAAGTTCAGCGTCCACTACAGCGCCGCGCGGAGGATCCTGGCCGCGATGGGCGTTCCGATCACCGATCCGCCCAGCGAAGAGGTCGTCTGCCTCAAGTGCCACTCGCACGCATCCGACGGGCTGAAGGCGACGGACGGGCTGGACTGGTACGGGAAGGCGCCGATGAGCGCCACCTCCGAGGCGCTGTACGGTCTCCAGTCGAGCACCTACGGGCACGACGGGTCGAAGTACGATGGGATACACCGTCCGTCGCCGGAGGACGAGACGCAGGCCTACATCAGCGCGAACAAGCACGTCGAGTGCGCCGACTGCCATAACGTCCACAGCGCCCAGGCGTCCCTGCACGCCGTAGGGACGAACGCGGTGTCGGGCGCGCTCGCGGGCGTGAGCGGGGTGGAGCCCGCCTACACCGCAGGCACCAATTGGACCGCGCCGGCGTCGTATTCCGCGGCCGGGCCGGCGACGAAGGAGTATCAGATCTGCATGAAGTGCCACTCGGGTGCGAACACGGCGCTGACCACCTGGGACTCGAGCTGGACGAACACGGCCCTGGAGTTCAGTCCGTACAACCAGTCGTACCACCCCGTGATCTCGGCCTTGCCGGTGACGGATCCCGGCACGAACGGCTCCAGCCGCCTCGCCGCGAACCAGACCGACCAGGGAGGCTGGACGCCGGGCATGACGATGTACTGCTCCGACTGCCACGGCGACAGCGCCGCGACGCCGGCCGCGCAAGGGCCGCACGGTTCGACCGTGAGCCACCTGCTGAAGGGCCCGAACACGTACTGGCCGACGAACTCGTCGGGGCAGCTGTATCGGATCGGAAGCGGCAACACCGGATGGGCGGAGAGCAACCTGAACGGGCTGTTCTGCCGCAACTGCCATCGCATCTACAATGGCACGTCGTACTACAACAACGTCCACACCGAGCACGGGAACAGCCAGGGCAGCAGTGCCGCCGCCGCCTGCGTCAACTGCCACACCCTCGTCCCGCACGGAGGCAAGGTCTCGCGTCTGATAGCCACGCGCGCAGCGATGCCGACGCGTTACGCCTACCAGGGCAACCTGAACAACGTGGCCGTGACCGGCTTCAGGAAGGCCTCGACGCCCACCGGCTACTCTAAGAGCTTCTGCACGGCCGTGAACCCAGCGACGCCGACGGGGTTGTCGTGCACGACCCATTCTGGTGGAACCGCCAACGAGCAGTGGTAGACTCCTTGCTCCAAGCCGCGCGGAGCCGCACGCTCCTGGCCTGAGCGTCGACGGCAGCGAGCCGGGTTCCGGGCACCGGTCGAGAGAGCATCGGATGAAACGCATCGAGAGGTTCCTTCTCTCCAGAACGACCGTCCTGGCGGTCATGCTGCTGCTCTTCACCTCGCTCGCGGTGGCGTACTTCGTCCCGCAAGATCCGCGGTCCGCGCCGTCGTCCGGCCTCGCGGCGGCCGCGCACGCGATCGGGTTCGACCACGTGCTGACGAGCTGGCCGTTCGCGGCTCTGATCGCGATGGCGATGCTCTCGATGGTCGCAGCGCTCGCAAGGCAGTTCCGCGTCGCGCTCAGGCAGACGCGCGGCAGTCAGCCCCCGAAGGGGGGCGGCGGGGTCGAGGTGGACGAGCGGTCGGCGGCCTCGGCGTTGCGGTCGTCCGGCTACTTTCAGATTGGGGGAGACGGCCCGATCGAGCGATTCGTGAAGCATCCGTGGGGATGGTGGGGCGGCGTCGTGCTGCATCTCGGCATGCTGATCGTCATCGCCTCATCGCTGCTGTTCGTGCTCACGGATTCGATGGGGACCGCCGCTCTGATGCAGGGCGACGTGCTCAAGCCGGGCGGCGCGTGGGACGTGGAGCAGCGCGGGTTGCTGACGGGATCGCTCGAGCTTCCGGCGTCCGTTACCGTGACGAACGTGAAGGACGAGTACTGGGAGAACTTCGATCTAAAGCAGCTTTCCACGACGTTCACCTTCAAGCAGGGCTCGGCGGTGCGAACCCACCGGGTGTGGATCAACGAGAACGCGCTGGATCTCGGGACGCGCGTCTATCAGGGCACGAAGTACGGCGAGGCGTTCCTCGTCGAGCTCTCACGCGACGGCAAGGCGGCGGAGCGCAAGGCCCTGCTTCTGCCGCATCCGGTGCGGCCCGATCAGGCCGGGTACGCGGACTTCAACACCTCGGATGCCGCCGAACTCCTGCGCGCGAAGTACTTCACTTCCGCAGACAAGCGCTCCATGACGTCGACGGACCCGTTGCTCTTCCTGCGGCTGCAGTCCGGCGGCGCGGTGATCGGCCAGGCCGAGCTCAGGAACGGCGGC